>DASPQU010000060.1:0-5498 GCA_035624805.1 Binataceae bacterium (SeqCode)
TGCTCTCGAACATGTTCAGCGATCTCAATCTGAGCGACATGGAGACCGGGATGAAGGGCTTCGTGAGGAGCAAACTGCTCGAGCTCCGGCTTAGCGCGAATCGCTTTACGTTCGAACCCGAGATCACGGTCAAAGCCGCACGCGCGGGATGGCGCATTTACGAAGTTCCGGTCTCCTATTCGGGTCGCACATACAAGGAAGGAAAGAAGATAGGATGGCGTGACGCGGCCAGCGCGCTCGCTGCAATCGTCTACTACCGGTTCCTCGATTGAGCGATTCGACCATCGATTCAGGAGCTTCCTGCGACCCTCGGCGGGCGGAAGCGCCCCCGGCCGACAGGGGCGCCCGTCCTCTTCGCGTGCTCGGCGTCGATCCTGAGCGCGGATTCGCCGGTGGCGAAACGCAAGTGCTGGGTCTCACGCTCGCACTGAAACGCGCGGGTCATACAGCTCATCTAGCGTGCGATCCGAACGGGACGCTTATCCAGCGGGCGCAAAGGGAGGGCGTGACCTGCATCCCGCTCGCGATTCGCAATGCCGTCGACGTCCTCGCCGGGTTGCATCTGCGGCGCATTGTGGCCGGCGGCGACTACGATATCGTTCATTTCCATACTTCGCGGGCGCACGCGATGGCTCCCTTTATCGGACGAGCTCTGGCGGCGCGAGTCGTGACGCGACGGATGGACTACCCGCCAAATCGGCTGTTCGCACCATGGCTATACAACCACGCGGTTGATGGCATCGCCGCCATCTCTGCAGGCGTCGCCGACGCTCTGGTGTCATCGGGCGTCGAGCGCGACCGCATCACTATCATCCCAAGTGGCGTCGATTGCGATCGATTCCGGCCCGCCAGCGTGGAGGAACGCCGCGACGCACGCCGCAGATTGGGTCTGAGTGAAAATGCCTTTGTAATCGGGAGCGTCGGGATGCTGGAGCCGCGCAAAGGCCATGGATTTCTTATCGAGGCGTTCGCGAGCGTAGCGAAGAATCCGCCGCGTCCGGATCTCGATCTTGCCTGCGTTATCGCGGGTGGCGGATCGGAGCGATCGGAGTTGGAGTCTCAGGCGGCACGGAGCGGGCCGCGTGAGCGCGTTATTTTTGCGGGGAAAGTTGCAGATTCGCGCGGCGTTCTTGATGCGCTCGATCTTTTCGTGCTTCCTTCCCTTCGCGAGGGTTTGGGAGTTGCGCTGCTCGAAGCGATGGCGTGCGGACTGCCGTCGATTGTGAGCAGAACGGGAGGCGCGGCAGAGGCGATTGAGGACGGCGTCAGCGGCTTGCTTGCGGAACCCGGTGATGCACAATCAATTGCCATGGCGTTGTGCTCGTTGATGCGAGACGATGCGATGCGAATCGCGATGGGGGCGGCGGCGCGCAAAAGGGCCATGGTGAACTTCTCGATGGAAGGGATGGCGGAGGCGACGCTCGCGCTTTATCGGCGTGTCCTCGCTCGCAGGTAGGCGCGAATATATCGGGCCGGAAAGCAGACAGGAAAATCGATGCGTAGCATGACCGGATTTGGACGCGCTTCCGCGGAGAAAGGCGGAACGCGCGTGGTGGCCGAAATTCGCGGCCTCAACCAGCGTTTCTTCGAATTGAAAACCAATCTGCCTCGCGGGTGGGGCGAGCACGAGGCTCATCTGCGCAAATCAATCCAGCAGGTGGTATCGCGCGGGCGGGTGGAGTTGTTCGTCCGCCAGTTGACGATCAAAGCGCCCAAGGCGCGCCTCGAGGTGAACCAAACCCTGGCCCGGCTTTACATCCGCGAACTGGGCCGGCTCGCGAAGGAACTAAAGCTCAAGGGTCAGCTCGGCGTCGAGATGATTCTTCATCGACCCGAGATTTTCCACGTAATCGAGGAAGAGACGGACGAGGCCCACGGCGTCAAGTTGGGATTCGAAGCTCTGGCGAAAGCACTCAAACACTTCGACGCCGAAAGGGTTCGTGAAGGCACCAGTCTCAAGCGCGATTTCGCTGCGCGAATAAAAAAAATTCGATCCATTCTCCCCGCCATCGAAAAATTATCGAAACAAACGCGCGACGAGGTTCTCAACGCGTTCCGCAGCCGCATTCAGGAGTTGATCGGGGAAGTTCCGGTCAATGAGCGTCGGCTTTTTGAAGAGGCCGCGGCTGCGGCACAGCGCGGCGATATCACCGAAGAGCTGACGCGACTGCGAATCCATCTCGACGGGCTGGCCGAGCTAATCGAGCGCGACGGCCCGATCGGAAAATCGATCGAATTCCTGCTTCAGGAGATAAATCGAGAAGTCAACACGATGGGGTCGAAGTCGCAGAACGCCGCGCTTTCTCATCTGACCGTCGAACTCAAGGGCGAAACCGAGAAGATGCGCGAGCAGGTCCAGAACGTCGAATGACGCGCGCGCAAGATTATCTCAACTGCTATAATCGTTTATATTAGTGAGCTTAATGAGGGTTTCGCCCGATAGACGCGGTATAATTTTTGTCCTCTCGGCTCCTTCGGGCGCCGGGAAAACGACGATTTCTCGGGCGGCGCTTAAAGAAATCCCCGGGCTCGAACTGTCCATCTCGCTCACCACCCGCGCGCCGCGTGAAAACGAAGTCGATGGAGTTGACTACCATTTCGTGACAGACGCCGAGTTCAGTCGCATCCGCGACCGGGGCGAACTGGCCGAATGGGCGCGCGTCTTCGATGCCAGCTACGGCACACCGAGAGGTCCGCTCGATGCAGCGGTCGAGGCCGGACGCGATATGCTGCTCGATATCGATATCCACGGCGCTGAGTCGCTTCGCAAGAGCCGGCCCGCCGATTCGGTCACGATATTCGTCGTGCCGCCTAGCTATGAGGAACTGAAAGCCCGCCTGCGAAATCGCGGGACGGAAACCAAAGAAGTTATCGAACGACGCCTGACGCGGGCGCTCGACGAAGTCCGCGCGTGGCCCGATTACGATTACCTGATAATCAACGACGACGTTCGCAAATCCATCGATCGCCTGCGCAGCGTGGTTGAAGCCGAACGACTTCGCGTCAAGCGGCTGCGCGACGGGTTCGTGCCGTGGAAGAGTTAGCGCAAACCTCATCCGCGCCCGAACTCGATCAGCTTACCAAAGCCGTACAGTCGTACATTCCTGCCGCCGATGCCTCGCTCATCAAACGCGCCTTCGAGTATTCCGCGCGGATGCATGTCGGGCAGAAGCGCGAATCTGGTGAGCCCTACGTTACACATCCGCTGAACGTCGCTTTGATCGCGGCGCGCCTGAAGCTCGACCTTCCGTCGGTCATTGCCGCGCTGCTCCACGACGTTGTCGAAGATACTCACGCATCGCTCGAGGAAATCGAATCGCTGTTCGGAAGCGAAGTTGCGCGCCTGGTCGACGGGCTGACCAAGGTTTCGAAAATCACGTTCTCCAGTCGCGAGGAAAAGCAGGCTGAAAACTTCCGCAAGATGATCATCGCGATGGCCCAGGACATCCGGGTCGTCATGATCAAGCTGGCCGATCGACTGCACAACATGCGCACGCTGGGCCCGCTTTCGGAAGAGCGCCGCGAGGAGATTGCTCGCGAGACGCTCGAGATTTACTCGCCCATCGCGCATCGTCTCGGCATCTACTGGCTCAAATCCGAGCTCGAAGACAACGCGTTCCGATACGCAAATCCTTCCGCGTACTCGATGCTCAAGTCGTTCGTCGCCAAGCGTCGCGAGGAACGCGAGCAGTACATCAAGGATGTGATCGAAATCCTTGGCCGCAGAATCTCGGAGGCGGGAGTTACCGCCGAGATCACCGGACGCCCCAAGCACTTCTTCTCTATTCACACCAAGATGCGCGAGGAGGGGCTCGCCTTCGATCAGATATACGATCTCGTCGCGTTTCGAATAATCGTGAACACGGTCCGCGAATGCTACGAAGCGCTCGGCGTCGTGCACGCGAACTGGAAACCCGTTCCCGGCCGCTTCAAGGATTACATCGCGCTGCCTAAGCCCAATATGTATCAGTCGCTGCACACGACCGTGATCGGTCCGCGCGGCCAGCGGATGGAAGTCCAGATTCGCACGCGCGACATGCATCGCACGGCCGAGGAAGGAATCGCGGCGCACTGGACCTATAAGGAAGGTTCCGGCAACGGCCAGCGCGAGACCGAGCGATTCGCGTGGCTGAGACGCCTCGTCGAGTGGCAGCAGAACGTTAAGGATCCGCAGGAATTTCTCTCGACCGTTCGCGACGATCTCTTTCCCGAAGAAGTCTTCGTTTTCACGCCCAAGGGCGACGTGCTCGATTTCCCCAAGGGCGCAACAGTTATCGATTTCGCCTACCGCATCCATTCGCAGGTGGGAAACCATCTCGCCGGCGCGCGCATCAACGGCAGGATGGTCCCGCTGCGCTATCGATTGCAGTCGGGCGACACCGTCGAAGTCATCACCAACGAGCGCCAAACGCCCGGCAAGGATTGGGCGAACTTCGCCGCGACAGCACGTGCCAAGAGCAGGATTCGGCAGTGGTTTCGTGGTCAGGAATCGGAGCGATCGCGCGAGCTTGGCGTGACGCTGCTCGATCGCGAACTCGCGCCTATCAAGCTCTCGGTCGCGCAGCTTCGCAATGAGAAACGTTTCGACGCGGTCCTCAAGGAATTCTCGCAGCGCGATGTCGACAGCCTGCTGGCTGCGGTCGGATACGGTCTCATCACGCCCGCGCAGCTTCTGGCGAAGGCGCTCAACGCCGATGAATTGAAACTGTATCGCGCGGATCGGCAGCCCACGCCGCCGAGTCCGGGTGCGGTCGAGCGCGCAGCCAAGGATGCGCGCCGTGTGGCGAGCGGCGCAGTCGTGGTATCGGGCGTGGGCGATATGCTGGTGCGGTTCGCGCGATGTTGCAGTCCGCTTCCGGGCGAGGCGATCACAGGATTCATCACTCGCGGACGCGGAGTCACGGTGCATCTCGCGGGATGTCCGCATGCGATGCTTTCCGATCCGCAGCGTCAGGTCCCTGTCGTTTGGAAAGAGAATGAAGGCATCCCGCGCACCATCCGCCTCGAAGTGCTGTGCGTCGATCAGCCGGGACTGCTTGCCGCGATGTCAAAAGTAATCGCCGCCGCCGGCGTGAACATCACTACCGCCGAAGTGAAGACCAAGGGCAACGACGGACGCGCCGTCTCGATCTTCGAGCTCAGCGTCAGCAGCGGACGCCAATTGAGCAACCTGATGACCTCGATCGCGGGCATCGACGGCGTGATGAGGGTCTCCCGCATCAGCGGCCACAACGGGAATCGCGGCTAGGCAGCTTCAGTCGTCGCGCCGCATCGCGTCGAGGTCGCCCTCCCACTTCAGCTTCCCTCGATATCGCTTGACGCGCTTCTGGGTCTTGAGCACGGCGTTCTTCGTCAGGCTCCGATCCACCTTGATGTGCCCAGGCTTCGACCGCGCTTTAGGCATCCGTTTCATCAGTCTTCGCTCGGCGTCGATCTCCGTTAGGAATTTGCTTGCGAGCAGTCACTTTGCTCGTCGATCGAGTTTCGCAATCGTCGAC
>DASPQU010000061.1:0-2026 GCA_035624805.1 Binataceae bacterium (SeqCode)
ACGCGGTGCGAGGCGCAAGTCTGTGATCCGCGAGAAGGTCGCGATCGGGTCCGTAGAAAACGACTGTTTCTTCCAGGAACTTTTCGAGTCCGCCTTTTGACGCGGTAACCATAATCAATCCTCCGCAGGCGTAGTCACGAATGAGCGCTGTCGCGCGTCACCCATGCTTCGTTCGAGGCGCCCAGCGTGAATCGCCATCCGGGTTCGACAACATAGGTCGTATGGGGAGCCTCGACGATCGCCGGGCCGTTGATACGCGCGCCGGCGGTCAGACTCTCGAAGCGATAAACATTTGTATCGACGCCGTCGCGCGCGTCGAGAAAATAACATTTTCGTGTGGTCGTCGGTTTGGGAACCGATTGCGATGGATGACCCTCGAGCTTGACCGCGACGGATTCTCCTGGAACCCATGAGACCAATCGCACCGCCACGATTTTGATTCCCGCTTCGGGAGCAGCGGCGGTCTCGCCGAACCGCGCGGAGTAATTCACCCGAAACGCCTCGATCAGACCCAGCACATCGTCGACATTGGCAAGCCTGCTGGTCGACGCGGGAACGCTGAGCTGAACGAGTTGGTTCCCGTAACGCATCTCGAACTCAACCTGATGTTTGATGATTGACGGGTCGAACCCCTGGCGCACGAGGTCGTCGCGCCCTTGCGCTTCGAGCTCATCGCATATCGAGTTGACCTCGTCGACGTTGATCGTCATCTCGCGCGTGAGCGGATTGTAGACGGTCATGTAAACGGAGCGCTCATGGATATGAAGCTGGCGCAAATTCGCCGCGCCAAACGCGGAAAACACGGCGCTGAACGGAGGAATCATCACGCGCTCGACGCCCAGTGCCTTTGCGAAGCCGCAGCAATGGACGGGGCCTGCGCCGCCGTACGAAGTCAGAACGATCTTGCGCGGATCGTAGCCGCGCGTCGCCAACTCCATGAAAACAGCGTCCGCCATGTTGGCGTCGACCTTCTGCTTGATCAGCAGCGCAGCGTCGATGATCGAGCCTCCCATCTGGCTGGTGATATTTTCCTCGATCACCAGCTCTGCGAGCGAAGGATCGAGCGTCAGGGTTCCGTTGGCGTAATACTCGGGCGACAGATACCCGAGCACGAGGTCGGCATCGCTTACGGTCGGCTCCGTGCCGCCGCGACCGTACGATGCGGGGCCGGGATCGGAGCCTGCCGAATCGGGACCGACCTGGATCGTGCGCCACAGACGATCGTAGCGCGCTATCGATCCGCCTCCCGCGCCAAGCGTTCGCAGGTAGACCATCGGCGTCGACACGAGCCATCTGTCGATCACTGGATTAAAATCGTAGAGCCAACTTCCTTCGGCCTGCGCGATTCCGACGTCGAACGAAGTGCCGCCCATGTCAGTCGCTACGATCAGCGGAAATCCGTATTCCTGCGCTACGCGCTGCGCCGCGCCAAGGCCCGCAACGGGGCCGGAGTGAATCGTCTGCAGGGCGTGTGTCGATTCCAGCGACGCCATGCCGCCCGTGTTGTGAATCAGCAGGACGGGCTTGCGATACTCGCGTTCGCGCAACGCTTCTTCGAGATTTCCGAGCGAGTAGAACATCTGCTCGTGAAGAAATCCGCAGATAACCGACGCCATCAGGCGCGCGTACTCAGATTTTCGCTGCGAGATTCGATGGCTGAGGATGACGGGAAACGAGCCAAACAGATTCGACGGGTACTCGTCGCGTATAATCTCTTCAATCAGCTCTTCGTGCGCCGGGTTCACTACAGAGTTGACCAGCGCCACGACGAAGCCCTGCGCGCCCTGGTCGACGAGTTTGCGCACTTTCGCTCGAACGTCATCGGCGTGAAGGGGAAGCAGTACCTCGCCTTTCGCGTCAATTCGTTCGTGAATTCCGACGATCAGACTTTGTCCGACGATCGGGTCCGGACGCGTCGCACGCGGAAGATCGACTTGGAGATGGCGCGGCAGACCGTCACCGTAGCCGCGTCCGCGCGAGAGCTTCATCCCAAACTCGAAGCCCATCGTCACCATCACACCGAGCC
>DASPQU010000062.1:0-2079 GCA_035624805.1 Binataceae bacterium (SeqCode)
CATTTCTCTTTTCGTCGGTGCTGGCCGCATCGGTACTCAGCGAGTTCGGCTCGGACGCGCTCAAGAGTAAATGGCTCGGACCGATCGCGGAAGGACGCGCGACGGGCACGGTCGCCGTTGTCGAGGCCGACGACGGTATCGAGGCGCAGGCGATAAGCGCGCGCGCGCGAACCAGCGGCGGTGGATTCGCGATCACCGGGCGCAAGATGTTCGTGCCGTATGCTCACGGCGCCGACGTGATCGTCGTCGCGGCCCGCGTCGGAGAGGCGCCCTCGGACGTGGCGCTGTTCGCGGTCGAAGCGAAAGGCGCCGGCGCGAGCATTCAGAATCTGAAAACGCTCGATTTGACGCGCCGCGTCAGTATCGTCGATCTCAAGGATGCGCCCGCGTCGCAACTAAGCGGAGGCGCGGCGGCGCTCGCGCGATTAGTCGATATCGCGTCGGTCGCGATCGCGGCGGATTCGCTCGGCGGCTCGGAGCGCGCGCTCGACATGGCCGTCGAGTACTCGAAGGTTCGCGAGCAGTTCGGTAAGCCGATCGGTTCGTTCCAGGCGCTCAAGCATCTTGCCGCTGAACAGGTTGCTGATATCGAACCCGCGCGCGCGCTGCTCTGGTATGCGGCGTACGCCCTGGATAACGACCGCGCGGCGTCGCCGCGATACGCGGCGATGGTCAAGGCGCGATGGAGCGATATCTACACTCGCACCACCGATCGCGCGGTGCTGATGCACGGGGGAATCGGCTTCACGTGGGAGCACGATATCCATTTCTGGTTCAAGCGCTCGCGCTTTAACGAATCGTATTTCGGGGCTCCGCCGTACCATCGCGAACGGGTTGCAGTCCTGGGCGGCTATTGAGATAAGGAGAACGCTGTCGCAGGAACCCCGGTGAAATTCGACATCTTCTATCAACTCCCGTGCGCCGATTCGCAGGACGCTGCGACGCGCTATCGCGAGTTGATCGCTGAGGCCGAGGAAGCCGACAAGCTGGGTTTCAACACGGTGTGGCTGGCGGAAGTCCATTTCGCTCCGCACTTCTCGGTGATGGCCACGCCTCTCATGCTGCTGGCTGCGATCGCCGAACGCACGCGCCGCATCCGTTTGGGGATGGCCGTGAACCTGATGCCGCTGCATCATCCGATGCGGCTCGCCGAAGAAACCGCGCTGCTCGACGTGCTATCTGACGGACGCGCGGAATTCGGTGCCGGGCGTGGCGCGTTTCCTCTCAATTATCGCGGCTACAACGTCGCGATGAGCGGTGGCAGGGCGCTGCTGGCAGAAGGGCTCGAGTTCGTCAAACGTGCGTGGACCGAGAATCCATTCACGTTTCACGGCGAGCACTTCCGCGCCGAAAGCGTCAATGTGATCCCGAAGCCGATCCAAAAGCCTTATCCGCCGATTCGGCTCGCGGCCAATAGCGAGGAAACGTTCGTATTCGCAGGGGAACATGGATATCCGGTTTTCGCCGGCGGGCCCGTCAATCCGATTCCTGTGCTGGGCGAGCGTCTTGGTACTTACAATCGCGCGCGTGAAAGGGCAGGTCTCAAGCGTCCCGACGACTGGCTGGCGGCGGCGCTGATGGTTTACGTCGGACGCGACCGCGCCTCGGTTCGATCGATCATCGAGCCGAGCCTGCGCAACTATTTCAACGCGGTCAGCGAGATTATAGAGCCTGAAAGCCTTGCGCCCGCCCATCAGGCGGAATTCGTCAAGGTGCGCGATCGTCTGCAGACGATCACTTATGAGACGGTCGAATCGATCATGGGAATCTTCGGCGATTCCGAATTCTGCATCGACAAGATCGCCGAGCTTCGCGAGCGCTTCGATTTTTCGCGCCTGGTGTGCTGGTTCGAAGTCGGCGGCTTAAGCGGCCATCGCAACGTGATCGATACGATGCGCACCTTCGCTGACAAGGTAATGCCGCGCCTGCGCTGAGAGCCCGCTCCGCGGTTCCGCAAGAGGCTGGCAGCCCGATTTTCAAACGCTGCGCAGCAACCGTTCAAGTTCCGGACGATTGCGGCGCAGCCACTCGAGGTCAGGAAGAGAGAAGCCGTTGCGGAATTTGCTGTACTCCGCAATG
>DASPQU010000063.1:0-2003 GCA_035624805.1 Binataceae bacterium (SeqCode)
TTCGCGGCCGAGTCGGCGCGCTTCGCCGATACTCATGGGCGATGGGCGCTCACTCCCATATGGGGGATGAGTCAGCGGCTGCCGCGTCGCGTCGGGAGCGCAAAGGCGCGCGAGATGATGTTCACGTCCCGTACCTACACGGGCGCGGAGGCGCTCGCGATGGGTCTGGCGAATTTCTGCGTGCCTGACGAGGTCTTTGCGAAAGAGGTGCGATCGCTCGCGGATACGATTCTCGCGAATTCGTGGTTCAGCCATCGCTCGAACAAAAAATTGCTTAACGACACCGAGGGATTGCCGCTCGATGCGGGTCTTGCGCACGAGTTTTATCGCAACCCGGGCGTCGGTCCCGATATGCGCGAGCGAATCGCAGCGTTCGCAAACAAAACGCGCAAAGCGTGAGGCGGTTCCCAGCGGATCCGCACGACAACGGAGTGCGCAAAAATCTGTGAAAAAAAGCGGGCTCCTACGCGCAAGCGAGAGAGACCCGATCATTCAAATAGTAAGGAGACCATTATGAGCTGGGATTTCGAAACTGACGCTGAATTTCAAAAGCAACTCGACTGGGTGGCCAAATTCGTCGCCGAAGAAGTCGAGCCGCTCGACTACGTTCTGCCCAATCCGTACGACGTGCGCGATCCGCGACGCAACGCGATGGTTCGCCCGCTGCAAGCCGAGGTCAAGAAGCGCAAGCTCTGGGCCTGCCATCTGGAACCCGAACTCGGCGGCCAGGGATACGGCCAGCTCAAGCTCGCGTTGCTCAACGAAATCCTGGGACCGTGTATGTTCGCGCCGACCGTCTTCGGATGTCAGGCGCCCGATTCGGGAAACGCGGAAATTCTCGCCAAGTACGGTACGCCTGAGCAGAAAAAGAAGTACCTGCAACCGCTGCTCGATAACGAAATGGTCTCCGCCTACTCGATGACCGAACCGCAGGGTGGCGCCGATCCCAAGGTTTTCACGACGAAGGCGGAACTGAAGGGCGACAATTGGGTAATCAACGGCGCGAAATGGTTCTCGTCGAACGCAAATTTCGCATCGTTCCTGGTCGCGATGGTCGTGACCGAGCCCGAAACCGCGCCGCCCTACAAGCGCCATTCGATGTTCGTCGTCCCGATCGAAACGCCGGGCGTGAAAATCCTGCGAAGCTGCAACGTCGGAACGCATACCACCGGCGGAACGCACGGCTACGTCGAGTACCGGGACGTCGTGGTGCCCAAGGACCATCTGCTCGGCGAACGCGGCGGCGGGTTTGCGGTCGCGCAGACCCGGCTTGGCGGCGGCAGGATCCATCACGCGATGCGGACGGTTGGGCAGGTCAAGCGGGCGTTCGACATGATGTGCGAGCGCGTGCTCTCGCGCACGACTCAAGGCTCGCTGCTTGCCGACAAGCAGATGGTGCAGGAGAAGATCGCCGATTCGTGGGCCGAGATCGAGCAGTTCCGCCTCCTGGTGATGCGCACCGCGTGGAGAATCGACAGGTACAAGGACTACATGAAGGTTCGCAAGGACATTTCCGCAGTCAAAGCGGTGATGCCGAAGGTCTTCAATGACGTGATCTCGCGCGCGATCCAGATTCACGGCTCGCTCGGAGTGACGGACGAGATGCCGTTCGTGAGCCAGTTGATCGAAAGCTTCGTGATGGGACTCGCTGACGGACCGACCGAGGTGCACAAGATAACGGTCGCGCGTCAGATTCTGCGCGAGTACAAGGGCACGACCGATCTCTTCCCGACCACGCATCTGCCGAAGCTGCGCGAAGCGGCACTAAAGAAATACGGCGCGGCGATCGAACGCGCCGTCGCAAACGCCTGACGATCAAACTCTCACGATTCAGAACATCAGCGGGTCCGGCACAAATCCGGACCCGCCCTTGTTTTCGCCTTGCTCGCGATGGGCGAAAAATGCGACATCGCATCTGAACGGAGGCACTCACATGAGCAGCGGCGACGAATCCAAGCAAAATGAAACCACCTATGACTGGACAGCGCTTATCGACGATCTCA
>DASPQU010000064.1:0-2320 GCA_035624805.1 Binataceae bacterium (SeqCode)
TCCATCGTCGCAGCGCCGGGGTGCGCGGCTCTCGTTATTGGCGCCGCCGCTAATCGCCATCGCTCTGTCCGCCGCGCTCGTTTCGATCGTGCTGGCCGCACTCGGCGCGTCTCCGATCGGGGTTGCATCCGCGCTTGCCGAAGGAGCTTTCGGCAACTGGTTCGCATTCACCGACACGCTGGTAAAAGCGACGCCGCTGATATTCACGGGCCTCGCGATTTCGATCGCGTTTTCAGGCGCGCTCTGGAATATCGGAGCGGACGGGCAGCTTGTGATCGGCGCGATCGCCGCAGGCGCGATCGGGCCGTGGCTCGATGGTTGGCCTCGCGCGATTGCGATCTCGATCGTGCTGATTGGAGGCGCGTTCGGGGGCGCACTCTGGGGCGGGATGTGCGGATGGCTTCGCGCGCGACGCGGCACTAACGAAGTCATCAGCACGATCATGCTGAATTTCGTCGCGATGCAGATCCTGAGCTGGACCGTGCACGGCCCGTTGATGGAGCGCTCGCGCGCCTATCCGCAAAGTATCCCGATCGCGCCAAGCACCGAGATGTACATGATGGCGCCGACGCGCCTGAATCTCGGGATGCTTCTGGCCGTGGCGCTGGCAATCGCCTGCTACCTGTTTTTGTTCCGGTCGAAAATCGGGTACGAGATGCGCGCGGTCGGAAAAAATCGTCGCGCCGCGAGCTTCTTCGCGTTTCCGATCGCGAGGCTCACCGTGCTCGGGATGGCTCTGTCTGGAGCGCTCGCCGGTCTGGGCGGCGCAGTCCAGATTTCCGCGATCAATCATCGATTGTACGAAAAGATATCACCCGGATGGGGATACGAAGCGATCGCCGTTGCGCTGGTCGCTCGTCTTAATCCGATCGCGATCATCTTTACCGCCGTGCTTTTCGGCGCGCTCGATAACGGCTCGCAGGCGATGCAGCGGGCAGAGGGCGTGTCTCCCGTGCTCGTTCAGGTCATCCAGGCGATGGTGATTATCGTGCTGCTCTGCTTCGACACTCGCGCCTTCAGCACGATTCGAGGGGCGTTCGCGTCGGCAACGATTGCGCCCGCTATCCCGGCCGGAGAAGTTCCCGATGCTTGACGCGTTCCTCGCATCGACGCTGGCGATGGCGACGCCGATCCTGCTCGCAGCACTGGGCGAGCTGCTGGTCGAGGAGTCGGGAATTATCAATATCGGTATCGAGGGCGCGATGCTGATGGGAGCGTTCAGCGCGCTCGCCGCGACCTATTTCAGCGGCAGTTTCATGCTCGGATTGCTGATGGGAGCTGTCGCCGCCGTCATCTTGAACGCGATTCTCGCAATGTTGGTGGTAAACTTCGCGGTCAACCAGGTGGTCGCCGGGACGGCGCTCGATATTCTCGCGCTGGGACTCAGCGGCGTCTTGTATCGCAAGCTGTTCGGCGTCACAGGACAAGCATTCATGGTTGCCCCTATTGGACGGCTTCGGCTGGGCCCGTTGGCGCGCATCCCCCTCATCGGCGAGGCATTGTTCGACCAGAGTCCCCTCGTGTACATCGCCTTCGCCGTCGTGCCCGTTCTCTACTGGATTTTGCGCAACACGCGATGGGGTCTCAGGCTTCGCTCTGCTGGCGAAAGGCCCGAGGCGACCGACGCTCTCGGACTCGGCGTCTACGCTCTCCGATGGCAGGCGTTGATCATTTCCGGCGCGCTGACGGGAATCGCAGGAGCTTTCCTGACGCTGGCATACGCGAACACGTTCGTCGAGGATATCTCGGCAGGACGCGGATTCGTCGCCCTCTCTGTTGTGATTCTCGGACGATGGAATCCGTGGGGAATTGCCGCTGCGTCGGTGCTGTTCGGTGCGGCGATGGCGCTTCAATTCTCGTTTCAGGCGCTGGGCACCAATCTGCCATATCAGTTGTTTCTCGCACTGCCGTATGCGCTCACCCTCGTTGTGCTGGCGACGATCGGCGGAGGACACGGAGGACCCAGCGCGCTCGGCGAACCATACGTTCGTTCATAGTGAAGTGGACGCACGTGAAAGACAGATTTGGCGTGCTGTGGAAATGATGTAAGCTCTGCCTCGGCTCTTATGCGACCCGGAATTGACGAAAATGCGACATTCCCTATGGCTGATTGCGCTGCTTGCGCAAAGGCCGTCCTGACGTATGTCGCGCTCGACGACTCAGGCAATGAAATCCGACGATGCGCCCATTGCGACGCCATCGTCGATGGGCGTATCCGATGGACCTCCGGTCCGGACCTGGAAGCCGCCGGATATGAGATCGGGTATCGCCCCGACAAAGCCGGCGGATGTGGATGCGGCAGCGGCGGATGCTCGATGCG
>DASPQU010000065.1:0-2751 GCA_035624805.1 Binataceae bacterium (SeqCode)
GTCGATCGCGGGATGGTGCGCGAGCTCGACGATCTATACCGACTCGACAAGGAAAAACTGCTCGAACTTGAGCGCATGGGCGACAAGAGCGCGCAGAACATCCTCGATAATATCGAGCGATCGCGCAAAGCCGCGTTGGACCGCGTGATTAACGGACTGGGAATCCGCCACGTCGGCGAGCATACGGCCCGCCAGCTTGCGCTCCGATTCAAATCGCTCGACGCACTTTCCAAGGCGACCGAGGACGAGCTTTCCGCGGTGCGCGATATCGGAAACGAGGTTGCGCGCAGTATCCGCGAATACTTCGACGAGCCGCGCAACGCCAGAGCGGTCGCGCGACTTGTCAAAGAACTCGAAATCGAGGCGCCACACGTCGCTACCACTGACGGACCTCTTCGCGATAAAACGTTCGTACTGACCGGCGCTCTCGAAACGATGACGCGCGAGGAGGCGGAGGAGAATATCCTCGCCGCAGGCGGGCGCGTGAGCGGCTCGGTCAGCCGAAAGACGGATTTCGTCGTAGTGGGCGCAGAGGCCGGATCGAAACTGCGCCGCGCCCAGGAACTTGGCGTCAAGACGCTCAGCGAGAGCGAGTTTGCTGCGATGCTGCCGGGCGGCGCAAAATGAGCTATGAAGAAAGTCGCGCGCGCCTCCATATGATCGTTCGCGGCCGGGTGCAGGGCGTTTTCTTCCGGCATTCGACTGTGCAGGAGGCGCGTGCTCTGGGTGTGGCGGGATGGGTCGCCAATCTCGCGTCGGGCGAGGTCGAGATTGTCGCGGAAGGCGATCGCGCGAAGCTGGAAGCGCTTGGCTTATGGGCAAGCCGCGGCCCAAGGCACGCGAACGTCGAAGATGTCGAATCGCGATGGGAACAATTTCGCAATGAATTCAGCGAGTTTCGTATCAGATAGCGACCACTTGCGTTTAGACTCGATACGGGTTCTTCTAGATGGGCCAGGCGCGACGCTTAAGCATCGCGCTAATTGCCAAAATCCACGTATTAGATATACTTTAAAGGGTTGTGGGCGGAACTTCGGCCGCGTAAGGCTGAAACTCTTGGAGCCGCAATCAAGGAGACGGAACGGAAATGGCTGTACCACCTGAGGGGGCTTCGCAAGCCGCCCAAGCTCAGGGCGCATCTGTTGCTGCGCAAAAACCAATCAAGTCCCAGGATCATGTTGTAATCCGCTTCGCCGGCGACTCCGGCGACGGTATGCAGCTGACCGGCATGGAGTTCACCGCGGAGTCCGCGATCGCCGGCAACGACATCGCAACTGTGCCGGATTTCCCCGCCGAGATTCGCGCCCCCGCAGGTACGCTGGCGGGAGTATCGAGCTTCCAGCTTAACTTCTCTTCCAGCGAAATCTTTACCGCCGGCGACGAACCCAACGTGCTCGTTGCGATGAATCCTGCGGCGCTGAAAGCGAATATCGAAGAGCTTCAGGCCAATGCCGTGCTGATCGTCGACAAGGAGGCCTTCACCGAGGCCAATCTCAAGCGCGCCGGCTATCCTTCAAATCCTCTCACGGATCACAGCCTCGACAAGTTCCAGGTTTTCGAGATCGAGGTGACCAAGCTGACGACGGCCGCGCTGCAGGGCACCGGGCTGACGAATCGCCAGATGTTCCGATGCCGCAACATGTTCGTGCTCGGACTTCTCTCGTGGCTCTATCACCGTCCGCTGGAGCCGGCGATCAATTATCTTGAGAGCCGCTTCAAGAAAACGCCCGACATGCTCGACGCGAACATGCGCGCGCTCAAGGCGGGATGGAACTACGGCGAAACAACAGATGCGTTCGCCTCGAGCTACACGGTTCCGCCCGCGAAAATCACGCCGGGGCTTTATCGCAACATCACCGGCAACACGGCGACGGCTCTTGGATTCGTCGCCGCCGCGACCCGCGCCGGACACCCGCTGTTCCTGGGCTCGTATCCGATCACGCCCGCCAGCGACATCCTGCACGACCTTTCGGGACTCAAGAATTTCAACGTTTATACGTTTCAGGCCGAAGACGAGATCGCGGGCGTATGCTCGGCGATCGGCGCGGCTTTCGGAGGTGCGATCGCGATTACGACCACGTCGGGCCCCGGCATGAACCTCAAGGCCGAGGCGGCGGGGCTCGCGGTCAAGGTCGAGCTTCCGATCGTTATCTGCGACGTGCAACGGGCCGGACCCTCAACCGGTATGCCGACCAAGCCGGAGCAGACCGACCTTCTGCAATCGATGTACGGCCGCCACGGCGAGTCGCCGCTTCCGATCATTGCGGCTTCATCGCCGGGCGATTGCTTCGCCGCTGCGTACGAGGCCGTGCGTATCGCCGTCAAGTACATGACCCCAGTAATCCTGCTGACCGACGGACACCTCGCCAACGGCGCGGAGCCCTGGCTGATTCCAGACGTGAGCAAGCTCCCGGACATAAAAGTCGAGTTCGCGACCAATCCCGAAGGCTTCATGCCTTACGCTCGGGACGAGAAAACGCTGTCGCGTCCGTGGGCGGTCCCCGGGACGCCCGGACTGATGCATCGTATAGGAGGCATCACGGGCGAGCACTTGACCGGCAACATCAGCTACTCGCCGTCGAACCACGAGCTGATGATTCGGACGCGCGCGCGCAAGATCGACGGAATCACACGCGAGATTCCGCCGACAGAGATTTTCGGCGACGCGAACGGCGGCGACATGATCGTGCTCGGATGGGGCTCGACTTTCGGCCCGATTCGCGAAGCGGTCAAGCAGATGCGCACCTCGGG
>DASPQU010000066.1:0-13084 GCA_035624805.1 Binataceae bacterium (SeqCode)
AAGCATGTTCTGCTCGACGGTGATCGCGTCTTTTCCGTTGGAGCCGAACTCGGGAATGATGTCCGCGACGCGCTCCTTGATATCGAGCTTGCCTTCGCCGATCAGAATCCACAGCGCCGACGAGATAATCGCCTTGGTGCACGAGAAGATGATGTAGAGCGTGTCGTTGGCCGCGGGTTTTTCTTTTCCGCCCTGAACCGCACGCCCGACGGTGCGCATCGCCGCGATTTTTCCGTTGCGTGCGACCGCGACCTGCGTGGACGGCAGCAGACCGTCCCTGACCTCGCGTTCGGCGCGATCGAGGAGCGCCTGCACTTTTGCGGGATCGAGTCCGACCTCGCGCGGGCTTTCAGCGAAAAACTTGGCGGCAGGCATACGGGGTGATTCCTCCTCGGCGGAATTGTGGGGGAGAAATATCACAATCCAGCGCCGCCCGTCACGGCCAAACATGTTTGAGGCGGCTGGTGGGTTTACAGATTATTGAGCCGCCCAAAGCGAAATTTCCCGGCCTTGGGCGGCGATCCATCCGGCGCGGCCTTCGATCTCGGCGCGTGCGATTTCGCATACCGGCAATTCTGAGGCTTTGAGACGCGAGCCGATCTCTGCGACCTGGACGAATTTCACGCCGCGCCCCTTGAGCGCTCGAATCAGTTCGACAAAAAAATCGAGCTGACCCATCCCCTCGGTCTCGGCGTGGATCGTATGGACGTTCAACGCATCGGGTTTGAACAGCTTTAAATAGAAATCGAAGATTGCGCGCGGCTCGGACAGTCCCGGACGCCCCATCACCTCGTCCAGGGTCGGAAGCGTCGTCGGGATTTCCAGCGTCGCGAGCACACGACCATCCACGGCGCATCGATAGGGCGCATAACCGCGCGTATCGCTGCGATAGGCAAGTTTCGCTTCGTCCAGAAGAATCGACGCGGCCGTATTCGTGCGCCATCCGGGCGCGGCAAACGCTCGCGCCGGACGCCCCGTGACTGCGCGGAACGCCTCGAAAGCGTCCTCGAGTTCGGCGCGAATTTCGTCTTCGTTCAGGCTGTCGATACGATCCTGCCATCGAACGTGGTCGTAGCCGTGGACGCCCAACTCGAATCCGGCGCGTTCGATTTCGCGCAGAGTTTCAGGGAAAGCCAGCGCGATCGGGCGCGAGGGAAGCACCGTCCCGGACAAAACCGTCCGCAGACCGTACATCGAAACTGCTTTGGTGCGCATCATCTTGGACAGGAACCCGCGGTTTCGGAACGCGCGCACAATCGCACGGCCTGAATTGTCGGGCCCCATCGCGGTGTAAAATGAGGCGGTGATTCTTTCGCTATCGAGCGCGCGCATCAGGCGCGGCACGCCCTCGCTCAGTCCCTGATGTGTATCGACGTCGATTTTCAGCGCGACTTCCACAAATCCGGCCTTATATCGATTCAAACATGACGCCTCAAACTAACTTGTTCGCCAATCTGACGGGAGAGGTCGACCAAATCCCTGGGCGATACGTCATTTCTCTCGGCAGGAATCTCTGTAAAGCTGTTTGGTGGATGGTGGTGGAGTGGTTACCCGCGGTGGAACAACGATCGAGCCGGTAATCGAGCGTGTCCGCGCTGTTGCGGAGTTCATGTGCGGGTTCCTCACGCTCGCGTTCCTGGCTGCGTTTCCGCGAGGCGCATTCGCATCAACGCTCTCTCCGGTATCGATTCAATACGCAGGCTCAGTCGCCGAGATGCGTTTCCACATCGATGGCGAGCCGCCGCCGAGGCTTTCGGTTGTAGGCCACGGGCAGGAACTCTGGATTGAACTTCCCGGCGTTCAGGTCGAAGTTCCGCCACGTCCGCTCTTTGGTCGTGAGTCGCCGCCGATCAAAACCGTACGTGCGCTCGATCTCGGCGGCGGACACGCGCGTATCGTCGTTGAGGTAGCTGGATCGGTGGATTACGCAATCGCAAGGAACGCGGGCGATTACACGCTGCGTCTTGCGCCCGCGAATACGGTAGCGAATCTGGCAGCCGGTCTTCTGCGATCGCCCTCGCGACCCAGCGCCAATGCGTCGCCCCATCCGGCGAGGACAGCAACACAAGTTCCGGCCGACCCTCATTACGCTGAGCTCTCGCGTCCGCCCGATCCGGAGATATCGACGGATTCACGCACGCTGCCCGCTCATCCCCTGGTGATGATCGACCCGGGTCATGGCGGCTACGATCCAGGGACGCGCTCCTCGACGGGACTGTCGGAAAAGGACCTGGCGCTTGAGATTTCCTCCCGATTGGCGTCGGCTCTGCGTGCGCGTGGGATTCGAGCGGATCTCACCCGCGACAACGACGTTTTTCTTCCACTATCGGAGCGCACCGCTCGCGCAAACGGCGCGAACGCAGATCTGTTCGTCTCGATTCATCTCAATTCAAGTCCAAACACAGCGACGACGGGAATCGAGGTCTACTACCTGAATAATACGACCGACCGGGCGACAATCCGGCTGGCGCGAATGGAAAATCAGGGGCGAAAGGACACTGGCGTGCCTGCGGATGCCAATTTAAACTACATCCTCGCCGACTTGCGCCAGAGCTATAAGGCGGCGGAAGCTGCTGCGCTCGCCGAAGAAATCGACGCGGACTCAACTGCCGCCATAAGTTCGCAACTCGGTATTGAAGAGAGAATGCTTGGAGCAAAGCGGGGACCGTTCTACGTGCT
Organism: Binataceae bacterium (SeqCode); assembly: GCA_035624805.1. Classification (GTDB taxonomy): domain Bacteria; phylum Desulfobacterota; class Binatia; order Binatales; family Binataceae; genus DASPQU01. Next base: position 2,680 of record DASPQU010000066.1, read on the forward strand.
GGTTGGGGCGCATATGCCGGCAGTGCTGGTCGAGTGCGGATTTCTTTCCAACGACGAGGAAGCGGCTCGGCTTGAATCGTCGCAATATCAACAGGTGCTGGCGAATGCTGCCGCGGGAGCTATAGTGCGTCACCTCAAAACCGACATGACCACGGGAAATCTGTGAGCGATTCATCGGGAGGGCACACAGCTGCGACGGCGTCGATTGCTGCGACACCGCCTCGCGCGACGCTGCTCGAGCAACTGCAACGATCGGAGACTCCGGGGCGCGCCGCCCGCGAATATCTTGATCGCATACGCGCGGACCTCGAGGGGCGCAACGCCGCGGGCGCATCGGGCACCGAAATCGTTCACGCATTCACGGCCGCAGTTGACGATCTGGTCGCAGCGCTCTATTGCTTCGCCGACGTTTCCCACTCGCGGCGCTTTCCCAAGCTGAATCAACGCCTCGCTATCGTCGCGCGAGGCGGTTACGGACGCGGCGAGCTGAATCCGTATTCGGATATCGACCTGCTCTTCCTTCACGACTACAAGCGCGGACCCTACGCGGAAATCGTGACGGAGCTGATGCTCCATGCGCTCTGGGATGCGGGCCTGACGGTCGGCCAAGGCGTCCGCAATGCGCGCGAGACGGTCAGGCTGGCAAACGATGATCTCAAAGAGAAGACGGCGATCCTCGACGCGCGTTATCTCGCCGGCGATCGTCCCTTATGGGACGAACTGGAGAATCTGCTTACCGAAGAGGTCCTGAACAAGAATCAGCAAAAGTTTTTTCAGGCCAAGCTCGCCGAGAGTCGCGAGCGTCACGCGCGCTACGGCGATTCGCTTTATCTGCTGGAGCCTCAGATCAAGGAGGGCGAAGGCGGGCTTCGCGATTTGCATACGGCGCTCTGGCTCGCGAAGGTCAAGTACAAGATCAACTCTCTCGAAGAGCTGGTGCACAAGGCGATCATCACCGATCGCGAGCTCGCCGAGGTGCTTGGCGCGCGCGATTTCCTGTTCCGAGTTCGCAACAGCCTGCATTTCCTGACGCGCCGCCATTTCGATCAGTTCACCTTTGAGCTGCAGGAGAAAATCGCTCCGATGCTCGGCTTCGAGTCGAGCGCCGGGCAGTCGGCGAGCGCGATGCTCATGCGCACGTACTATCAGCACGCGAGCACGATTCTAAGATTTTCCGAAGGGCTGATCGCTCGCGTAGTCGAAGGCGTGGGCAGCGGGAGATTCGGGCGGCGCAACGCGGCGCGCGAGATTCGCGCCGGGGTCGTCATACAGCAGGGACTGCTGGCGCTCGCGGATCCCGATCTTTTTCAACGCGAGCCGCTAAACCTCATCACCATTTACATCGACTGCATGAACCATGGCGTCGGACTTTCCGGCGCCACGTATCAGCGCGTGCGCGACAATCTCGGACTCATCGACGACGCGATGCGCGGCGATCCGAGGACCGGCGCCGCGTTGATGGCGATCTTGTCCGGGAAAACCGGTGTGGCGGAGACGCTCGAAGCGATGCATCGCGCGGGCGTGCTCGGCGCGATTATTCCGGAGTTCGGCAATCTCTACGCGCGGGTGCTTCACGACCTCTACCACATCTACACTGTCGACCGTCATTCGCTGGTCGCGGTAAGAGAACTGGAAAAACTGCGCGCCGGCGAGTTCAAGAAGACCCATCCGCTTCTGACGGAAGTTTCGCGCGAAGTCGATTGTATGCCGATCGTTTTCCTCGCCCTGCTGCTCCATGACATCGGCAAGGGCCACGGCCATGACCATCACGAGCGCGGGGCGCTGCTCACAGCCGAGGTATGCGTCCGGCTGGGGCTCGGCGCGGATGATATTGATCTTGTGGTCTTCCTGGTGCGCAACCACCTGCTCATGTCGCAGGTCGCGCAGAAGGGCGATATCGAAGACGAATCAACCGTGGCGGACTTCGCGCGCCAAGTGGGTTCGATCGATCGTCTCAAGGCGCTCTATCTCCTTACGTTCGCAGATATGCGCGCCGTCGCCCCCAACGTTTATAACAACTGGCGCGACATGCTGCTCTCCGATCTTTATATGCGCTCGCTCAAGCTGCTCGAGCACGGCCATCGCGAGGCCGTCGAACCTGCGCGCCGCCTCGTGCTGCTCAAGGCGCAGGTTCGCGAGCGGCTGCGTAAAGCCAAAGTTGACGGCGCCGAGATCGAGAGCTTTTTGAATGAAATGCCGGATCGGTATTTCTTCACCACGCCGGAAAACGATATTCCGCTGCATCTCGAGCTGATGCGCGCGCTCGGCGATCGCACGCTCGTCACGCGCCATCGCCATTTCCCGGAATTGGAATTCACGGAATTCCTCGTCATCACGCGTGATCAGCCGGGGCTGTTCTCGATGATTGCCGGCGCTCTGACCGCCAACAATCTCAACATCCTGTCCGCGCGGATAACCACGCGATCCAATGGTATCGCGCTCGACGCGTTTCGCGTATCGCATCAGGGACCGTCGGGCGCGATTGCGCTCGACGACGATCGATGGGTGCGCGTCGAAGCCGATCTTGAGCGCGTCATCAAGGGCGAACGCGACATCGCGGATCTGGTCGCGTCGGCCTATCACGTGCGCAGCGCCGAAAGTAAATTCGTGCGCCGCTTCGAGACCGAGGTCACGATCGACACTCGAACATCCGAGCGCTTCACCGTGGTCGACGTGTTTACACAAGATCGCGTCGGACTGTTGTTCGCGATTACGCATACGCTGTTCAGGCTCGGCTACATGATTCACCTTGCGCGAATCTCGACCAACGCGGACCAGGCGCTCGACGTTTTCTACGTGACCGATCGCGAAGGAAACAAAATCGAGGATCTCCCTCGGATGCGCGAACTGAAAGAACAGCTCGTCGCGCGGCTCGAGCAAGGTCCTGCGCAGGCAGCGGCGGCTGCGGGGGCCGAGGCGTGAAACCATCCGGATGGGACGCGCTGGTCGATCGGTTCATCGCGCGGATGGCGGTTGAACGCGGACTCGCGCGCCACTCAGTCGAAAACTATTCGCGCGACCTGCGTGATTTTCAGGATTGGTGTCGCAAGGAACGCGTCGAACCCTCATCATTCGATGCGAGCGCGCTGACCGCATACATGGAGCATTTGGGCGCACGCAAGCTTGCGCCGTCGAGCCAGCGACGCCATCTGTCGAGCGTCCGGGGTCTCGCGCGCGAGATGGTTGAATCTGGCATCATCGAGCGCGACCCCCTGCCTGCCGTTAAGATGCGCTCGAATCCGCGTCCGCTGCCTCGTACTCTCGGCCGCGCCGATATCGAAGCGCTCATCGCCTCAATCGATACCTCGACGCCGCGCGGGATGCGCGATCGCGCGATGCTCGAGCTGGCGTACGGATGCGGACTGCGTGTATCCGAGTTGATTTCACTCAAGAGCCATCAAATCGATCCTGGTGCGAAGCTGGTTTCGGTTTTCGGCAAAGGCGGCAAAGAGCGTCTCGTGCCCGTGGGCGGCGCTGCTATACGCGCGCTCAAGAACTATCTCGACCATCGCGACGAAATCGTCGCGTCGAAACGCAATGAGTCGGGCGCTTCGCGCAAACCGTCGCCCTATGTTTTCATCACGCGGCTGGGCGGGCCGATGACACGGCAGGGTTTTTTCAAAGCGCTCAAGGAATGGGCGGCGAGCGATCCGCGCCTCTCGTGGGTGAGTCCGCATACGATGCGGCACTGCTTCGCGACACATCTGCTGGAGGGAGGCGCGGATTTGCGCGCCGTTCAGGAGATGCTCGGCCACGCCGACATTTCGACGACACAAATTTACACGCATCTTTCCAAGAGCCATCTTCGCCGTGTCCATCGGACGTACCATCCGCGCGCGCTAAGCGCTTCGGCGCGCGCGAACTCGCGAGCGTCGCGTGCGTAATCCGGCCGAGTTTCTCACCGAAGTATCGATTTGGGCGCTGCCCACGATTTTCGCGATCATCCTGCACGAGGTGATGCACGGTTATGTCGCGCGGATGCTGGGCGACAACACGGCGCAGGAGGCGGGTCGGCTTACGCTGAACCCGATCGCACACATAGACTTGTTCGGGACGATTATCCTGCCCGCGGTCCTGCTGTTCATGAATCTACCTGTGTTCGGCTATGCGAAGCCGGTTCCGGTCGATTTCAGACGGCTCAGGAATCCTCGCTCCGGGATGATCGAGGTTGCCGCCGCCGGTCCTCTTACCAATATTGCGCTGGCGACCGCGAGTGCAGTTGCGATGCGGTTTCTCTTGCCGTGGGCGCAGCAGGGCGCCGTGCCGCCATACGTCGGCTCGTTCCTGATTTACACTTTGCAGGCGTCGGTGATTATCAACGTGGCGCTGGCAGTCTTTAATCTGTTTCCGATTCTGCCGCTCGATGGCGGTCGGGTGATGGTCGGGATGCTCCCCTATCCGGTTGCGCGCCAGTTTGTCCGCCTGGAACCCTATGGTTTTCTGATTCTGTTCGTGCTGCTCTATACCGACACGTTCCAACGCGTGATCAATCCTGTTATCAACGCGATCGCAGGCGCGCTGCTGTGAGTGACGAGGCAACCAACAATTCGGGCTCGCGAATTATCGCGGAAAGCGCCGTCCGCGTCGCGATTCCCGCTTATGAGGGGCCGCTCGATCTCCTACTGCATCTCCTGAAGAAGGCCGAACTTGAGCCGCGTGATGTCGCGGTAAGTTCGATTACAGAGGCCTACCTCGCGCATCTCGAACTGCTCAATCAGCTCAACCTCGATGTCGCAGGCGAATATCTGGTGATGGCGGCGACGCTCCTGCTGATCAAATCTTATTCGCTGTTGCCGCGAGTGGGGCCGGAGGATGAAGAAGAAGCCGACGGCCTCAAGCGCGATTTGATCGAGCGCCTGCTCGAATACCAGCGCTATCGCGAGGCCGCCGAGAAACTGGGCGAGCGCGCGCTCGTCGGTCGAGACGTATTCACATCCGTGGGCGAGCACGTCGAGCCCGGCGAACAGGGCCCCCGCTTCACCGTGACGCTCTTCGACCTCGTCGAAGCGATGGGCACGGTATTGAAGCGTCTGGCGGACAAGGCCCCGCGCGATATCCAGCTACGCGACATCCCTATCGCGCATTGCGTCCCGCGAATCATGGAAGCGCTGTCGGGCGGACGTAAAATCGAGTTCGTTTCGCTCTTCGAGGACCTCGATGATCGATCGCTCGTGATCGCAACATTTATCGCGCTGCTGGAACTCGTGCGACGCCGCGTGGTGAGCGCGTTTCAGGAGATGCGCCCGGGACCGATTTGGATCGAACGAGGACCCGAAGAACTTGGAGAAATCGCTGTCGGATAGATGGCGCGCCGGGAGAGGATGTGGACGAGCAGCGATTAAAAGCGATTCTGGAGGCGCTTCTGTTTGCCGCAGGAGAGCCGGTGTCATTGCACCGATTGGCCGCGGTAATTGATACCGTTCCCAAAGAGGAAATCGCGAGCGCGATCTCCGCGCTCGACGCCGAATACGCGATGGGCGGCCGCGGGCTCACGATCGAGGAGGTCGCAGGAGGCTATCAACTTCGCACGCGTAAGGAGCTTGCTCCCCAGGTTCGAAAGCTGCTCGAAACCAAACCGCCACGGCTGAGCAGATCGCTGCTGGAAACGCTTGCGATTATCGCTTATCGCCAGCCCGTGACGCGTCCCGAAATCGAGGAGCTTCGCGGCGTCGATTCCGGCGGCGTCCTCGAAACCCTGTTGGAACGCAGATTGATAAAGATCGCCGGACGAAAAGAGGCTCCCGGTCGGCCCCTGATTTACGCAACAACTCATGAATTTCTTGAAGTTTTCGGACTCATGGATCTTGACAGTCTGCCCGATCTCAAGGAATTCCAGGAAATCGAGCGCGCATCCCGCGAAGCCGAGTCCCTGGGAGTCGAAGGAATAACGAATGTGCCCGAAAACTCGACGGGAGACACGGAAGCTCAGGGTGTTGAAACCGCAACATCTACCGCTTCCGAAACGAGCGTCGAAGCGATATTAGAAAAATCAGACGACCAATCCAATACGGGTGTGGACAGCGGAAAGAGCGAACCGCACGACAGCGAGGAATAGACAGGCGATCGAGGTACGGGGACGGAAATGAAGAAGAAAAAGGCCGGGAAAGCCAAGAAAGTCAGCACCTCAACCAAGTCATCGGCCAAAAAAACGACCAAGAAGCTGGTACGCAAGGTCGCAAAAGCAATGGCGCGCAAGCCGGCAAAACCGTCGCGCGCCAAGCCCGCCAAGACTGTCGCCAAGCCGGCTACGAAATCGGCTAAGAAAGGATCCAAGGCGGCTGCGCGCAAAACCGTCGCCAAAAAACCGGCGGCGGCCAAGGTCGCTGCGAAAGCGCGCGCACCCAAGAAGATTGCTCCTACCAAGTCACGCGGGAAGGCCGAGGCGCCAAAGCGGAAAGCCCCGGTGCCAGAACCTGAGCAGATAATCATCGAGGAAATCTCGATAGCCCCCGCCGCACCAATGGAAACGGAGACTGCGGAGCCTGCGGTCGAGGAAGGACAGGAAGTCACCGAAATTCATCCGTCGGCGATCGAGTGGATGCTCTCGTTTATCGATCCGTTCGAAAATCCCGAAGAGCCTCTGTTTGTCGTAAGCGAATCCGAACAGCCGCGAATCGAGGCTTCCGACGTCGTAAACGAATTCCTCGAAGGCCTGGAAGAACGCGGGCTGTTGGTGCCCGTCGAGCCGGAAACGTGGCCGCAATTCGCGCAGTATCGCGAGAATCCCGAGATGATCGCGCAGGCGGAAATCGACGATCTGCTGCGACTCTTGAGCGGCTACGTGCGTGCCGCCGAACAGGAAGAAGGTCTGCTTCCTGCGATATTCGAGCGCGGCGACGTTCTGACACTGCTCCGGCGTCTCCAGGAACTGGCGCCCGGCGACGAACCGATTCGTATCATCGTCGACTGACGCCTGAGGCGCTCAGTTTTCCGCGCCGAACACGCTGTCTTCGGGGGCGTAGTTTTCGAATCGCGTGTAGCGGCCGAGATACGTCAGCTTGACGGTATCCGTCGGGCCATTTCGCTGCTTGGCCACGACGATCTCAGCCACCCCCGGCTCCTTGCTGTCCTTGTTGTAAACTTCGTCACGATAGATGAACGCGATCACGTCCGCGTCCTGCTCGATAGCGCCTGACTCGCGCAGATCGGCGAGCATCGGTCGCCGATCTGTGCGGCTCTCCACCTGACGATTCAACTGCGAGAGCGCGACAACGGGTACTCGCAATTCCTTGGCGAGCGCTTTCAGCGATCGCGAGATTTCTGCGATTTCCTTTTCGCGCGATTCACCCGCCCTGCCCGGCCGCATCAGCTGCATATAGTCGACGACGATCAGACCGAGCTTGCTCTGTGAGTCTCGGGCGAGACGGCGGCACTTGGCCTTGAGTGCGATCGGTGTGATGTCGGAGCTGTCATCGACGAAGATCGGCGCTTCGTAGAGCCATCCCAGACAATTCGCGAGCTTCTGGAATTCATCCTGCGAAAGCAGACCGCTGCGGGCTTTGGAGCTGTCCACCATAGCCTCCGAGCACAGCATCCGAAGCGCGAGCTGCTCTTTGGACATTTCCAGCGAGAAAAACGCAACGCCGATTTTGGGATCGGCGCGAACCGCGGCGTTGACCGCAATATTGAGCGCGAGGGCGGTTTTTCCCATGCTCGGGCGCGCTGCAAGGATAATCAGATCGGAAGGCTGCAATCCTGCCGTCAACCGATCGAGATCGACGAAGCCGGTCGGCACGCCGGTCACCAGCTCGCGACGTTCGTATAATTGCTCGATGAGCTTGAGCGCGTCGCGTCCGAGGTCGCGCATGCTGTGAAAGGCGGGCTTGATGCGGCGCTCGGCGATTTCGAAAACGCGGTGCTCCGCTTCGTCGAGAAATTCATCGACGTTGGCCGGAGCCTCATAGGCGCTTGACGCGATATCGGTTGCGATCGAAGCGAGGCCGCGCAGGACCGATTTTTCGCGGACGATGCGCGCATAATGACCGACATTGGCGGCGGTGGGGACACTGTCCGCCAGTTCCGCGATGTAACCCGCGCCGCCCACCTTCTCGAGCACGCCCGCAGTCCGCAGCGCATCGGTAAGCGTAATAGCATCGACGGGCTGGCTGTGGTCCGTCAGATCGACCATCGCGCGGAAGATGTCGCGATGCGCCTCGCGGTAGAAATCCGCATCGGTCAGGATTTCGAGCGCGGCATTGATAGCCTCGTTTTCGAGAAGAATCGCGCCGAGCACCGATTGCTCGGCTTCGTTGTTCTGCGGGGGAACCCGCCGCAAGACGTCGTCGTTGGAAGCCGCCACCGCCACACCTCCGGTTCGGACGGGCAAGACTAATGCAATCTTACATGATCGAGCCAGATCGCCGAATGAACTTTGTACTCAGGGGAATTCCTGCTGGCGCTGTATGTTATCCACAGAGTTATCAAGAGAACTGGGATAAGTTCGTCAGAGCTGAAAAAGCAAGATTTTGCAGCGCTTTTTGCGACCGAAGAGGCCAAATCCACAGGGAATCGGCGAACTTTGCCTGTTTAGAAGTCACCAAAGCCGGAATGAATCTTGGGCTGGAAATTCTTGCCGAGACTCAGCGGCGTCTGGAAGGGCGATTTCGTCCGCTGCGCACCAGCATCGGGGCGATCGCGATCCCGAACAAAAACCCTCCGACATGCGCCCACCAGGCGACTCCACCAACCTTCGCAGCGGCCCCTGTTTCCGAAAGCCCCCAGAACAACTGCATCACGAACCACAGCATCAAGTAGAGGAACGCCGGGACTTCGAAGCTGTAAATCAGGATGAAGACCGGAAAGAGCGCGGTGATTCGCGCGCGAGGATACAGGACGAAATATCCACCGAGGACACCGGCGATCGCGCCGCTCGCTCCAATCACGGGAACGTTGGAATGCGGCGCGAATGCGACCATCGCCAGAGCGGCGGCGATTCCTGCCAGAAAATAGAAAACAGCGAACCGCGCCGAACCCATCGCCTCCTCAACCGCCGCCCCGAAGATGAAAAGGTAGAGCATGTTCCCCGCGACGTGCCACAGACCTCCGTGGATAAACATCGAGGTGAAAATCGTAACCCAGGGCGATACGGGCGTTTGTGCAATCGAGTATGCGTACGAACCCGCATTCCCGGCTGTCAGATGCGACGGGATCATCGCCCATCGCGCGACGAATCCTTCCAGATCTCGGCCCAGCGAAAGCTCGTGGACGAAAACCGCGATGTTGGCCGCGATCAGCGTGACGTTGACCGGGGTGAATCGATGGCGCGCTTCGCTATCGCGGATCGGTATCATTGCTTGAAGCCCATGTTACAGGCCTGCAATACGACGGTGCGAGTATGCGTCGCGTTACCGCTTGAGGCGCGCGCGTTTTCGTGCGATGAAGATCGCGGGTGGGCAAATCAACGCCGCATCACGCGGCAAATCCGCTGAACGATGAAATGGATTGGAAAGTACCACCGCCGCTGACATCCACACTTTTCAGGAGGCATCTCTGATGGAAGTCGTATCTGAACAGGTGACGGTTCAAACTGGAAACGAAAAAATGCCATGCCATCTCGCGCGCCCTGCCACCGGCGGTCCGTATCCGGGACTGATCGTCGTGATGGAGGCGTTCGGCCTCAATTCGCACATCAGGAGCATCACCGACCGCTTCGCCGCCGAGGGCTTCGTCGCGATTGCGCCGAATCTCTATTTTCGTCAACCCAATAACGTCGTCGGATACAACGATCTTCCCGGGGCGTTTCGCCTGATGGGATCGATCAACGACGATCAGGTCGTCGCCGACATGAGTGCGTGCATTGACCATCTCTCGGCTCTGAAAGACGTGAAGCCAAGTTTCGCGACAACTGGCTTTTGCATGGGCGGACGCATCGCGTTCCTGACCGCGTGCCGAAATCCGAAAGTGAAAGCAGCGGCGCCGTTTTACGGCGGCGGAATGGTCACGCCGCGTCAACCAGGAACGAAGGCTCCGATCGAATACGTCGACGGGCTCAAGGCGCCCGTGCTCGCCTTTTTCGGCGGCAAGGACGCGTTCATCCCGCTCGAAGAGGTCGACAAGTTCCGGGACGCGCTGAAGAAAGCCGGCAAGCAAGCCGAGGTTGTGCTGTACGCCGACGCCGATCACGGTTTCATGTGCGACGATCGTCCGTCGCACCATCCGACGCACGCCAAGGAAGCGTGGGCCAAGACGATCGCGTTCTTCAAAACCAATCTCGGCTGAACCGACTTTGAAAAGAAAACTGCAACGGGCCGGTATCGTCTACCGGCCCGTTTTTCTTGCCGCGCTCTTCGCATTCGCGGCCTGCTATTCGTCGAATTACGAACGAGAGATGCTCGCGTCTGCGTCGCTGCTCGACGAGTTATCGGCAAAACTCGCGGACTACTGCCAATCGGGATTCAAAACCGGC
>DASPQU010000067.1:0-4032 GCA_035624805.1 Binataceae bacterium (SeqCode)
CAACCCGGGGTCGAGGCTGGCGATAACCTCCGGCGCCGCGGTGTTGATATTGACGCGGGTTTCAGGCGCCACGGTCAGATACTGGCTCAGCTTGGCGAAAATCACATCGTTGACGCCGCGCACCAGACGCAAGTCGCCGATCGTCGGCATCGGGCCGTTGCGCGTTGCGTAGGGAGGGATCAGATGCATGTAGTAATCGGACTCGGCGCCTCCAGGCAGCGTGTCATCGTCGGGATCGAGCCAGTCGAGAATCGCAGGCACCAGTTCCGGAGGCATCCCGAGGACATTTATCAGGTTGCCGAGTTGCTGAGCGCGCTGAGCGTTGATGTTTCCGCCTCGATCGATGATCTGGTTAATCGGGATTTTGCGAGCCTCGTCGACTATCGAGAGCGACACCAACCCGCCATCAACGCCCATCGGCGGAAACGGCATCGCCCAGATATCAAACAGCGAGTCGCAAGGTTCCTGCGCGTTCGCCTTGGCGGCGCTGTCCTGCTCAAGCAGCCCCAGTCCGACGCCGATCGCGGAGCGCGCAAGGTAGGTGGCCTTGATGTCGTTGGCCTGATTGGCGGCCGACAGGTATCCGAGCGCGCTGCTGGTCGTGAAATCGATAACCACCAGCGTCATCAGCGCGATCGCGAGCAATGCCGCGAGGAGCGCTACACCGCGCTCTTTTCTTAGTCGTCGGTTCACCACAGTCCTATCGCCATCGGCAGTTCGACCTGCGTCGAGTAGACCATCGTTCTGCCATTGGATGCCGCCAGCTCCAATGTGATCGACACGGCGAGCGGCAGCGCGATATTGGCTGCTATTTGCGTTGAATCCCAGTTCTCGCGCCACTGGACGCCGTTGAAGTAACGAATTCTAAGCGCCACGACATTGTCGGCGACGATCATCGCACGCGGGCCCTGTGAGCCGACACCACGCTGGAGCGCGCTGGATTGCGAACGCATCAAGACGAAGGTTCCGCGATGTTTGTGGTTCGGCTCGGCAGTGTAGGTCACGATCTCTTCGGCGCCGAAGCCGGTGACGCTGCGACGGTGTCCGGCGCTCAGGGTGGAAACGGTGAGCGAATCGAGCGGCATGTTCATTCCCACGTGCGCGGCGCCGATGAGAAGGGTGTTGCTCGGCGCGAGCGGTGTGAGGACCGCTCCGCGAAGTTCGTTGGTCAACTGCCAGAGCAGGGCGCGCCCCTGCCTATCAGCATCCAACCGCTGTTCAGCATCAACCTTGCTGTGTGCGACTACGTTGAAGGAGCTCGCGACCATCGCGAGGATCAGCGCCATGATGCTCAGCGCAAGGATCATCTCGAGCATCGTGAAACCGCGCTCGGAGCGATTTTCGCGTCGGCTAATCATCGCGGTAACGCCGTTGATGGCTGCGTTTGCAGTCCATTCTGACCGGGGGCGAACATCAATGCGGGCTGCGGGTTATGCATGTACTCGGTGAGCGAAAAAGTTCGGGTGAGGCGTCGTCCGTAGAACACCGTGACCATCACCTTGCGCACGTCGGTGAACATCGCCGATTCTTCCACGACGCGCTGCCAACGGAAGTTCGGATAGAGTCCCGGAAAATATCGCTCGAAATCGCCGCGCGTGGTTCCGAGATCGGGAAAGCGCTGCATCTCGGCGTCGGTCATCAACGTCTGCGCGAGCATCGCGGCGCGATTCAAATCCTGCGCTGCGATCACGCTCTGCATGTTCTGATGATGAAGCGTCAACAGCGCGACCATCGCAATGCCAATGATACCGAGCGCCACCATCACTTCGATAAGTGTGAATCCGCGAGCGTCGGCGCAGCGCCATTTTGCGCCGGGTCCAATTGCTTTCGCAGGCGGCGGATTCATTGGTTGATCAATTGCTCGAGCTTGAGATCGCCGCTGCCGATCATGACGCGACCGGTTAGCGGATTGATACCCAGGGTCATGATTTCGCCCACGCTATCCACCAGGTGGATCAGGGTCGCATCGACGTAACCCTGCGGATAGAACAGGCAGGCGATCCTCCCGGCGGACGAGGTTCCCATCCCCTCAACCGTAACGTCGCGGATACGGATATCAGCCGGTAGCGCCACCGGGAGGGTGCCCGGCGAATGCGACGGAACGAACTTGGGTTCGGGCGCGTAAGGGTCGGCGACCATCACGCGGTACGCATTCGCGTCGATATCAAAGACAAGCTGGAGCACAAGGCGTTGCGCGGTGGCCATGTCGTAGAGATAGGTTGCGCGGCCCGCGAGACGGCGGGTCTGACTGCGCAACTCGGCGCCTCGATATCCGCCGAAGTACGGCATCGCGATCCTCATCACCAGCGCCATCAGGAACAGCACGAGCATCAGTTCGAGCAGCGTGAAGCCGGACGACGCACTCATCCGCGTCGCAATAGCGACGTGGCGGCGAAGGCGATTGGATCGCGAAGAAGTGAGGACCCTTAACATACGGACCTCGCAGTGACCGGCGTCAGGGCGCGGTCACTGCTGGCTACCGTCGATGTCGGCGTTCTTACCCTCACCGCCTTCGACTCCATCGGCTCCATACGATTTCAGAACGTAGCCGTTGCCGTCGCTCTGGTAGACGTAAGGATTTCCCCACGGGTCGTTCGGGATGCGCTGGATATAGCCTCCCGTCTCGTAATTGGCCGGAATACGGCCGCTTGAAGGCGCGCTGACGAGCGCGGAAAGGCCCTGGTCAGTGGTCGGATAGAACCCGTTGTCCAGATAGTAACGGTCCAGAGCCGTTTTGAATTCGGAAATGTCGGCCTGAGCCTTGGTGCGTTTGGCCTTGTCTGTCGCTCCGCGAAGGCTCTGCACTACGATCGTCGCAAGGAGGCCGAGAATCAGGATAACGACCATGATTTCGATGAGCGTAAAGCCGTCCTGATTAAAGCGTCGTCGTCTCATATTTTTCCGGGTTGCGCGCAACCCCCTCATTGCATCAGCTGATTAAGCTGGAATATCGGCATCAACACGGCGAGCATCATGAAGACGATAACCCCGGCCATCGTCAGCGTCATCACCGGCTCGAGAATGGTCGTCATCTGCGCGAGCGAATTCGCAACCTCGTGTTCGTAATTATCGGCGACTCGCTCGAGCATCGGTTCGAGTTCACCCGAGCGCTCGCCGACCTTGACCATCTCGACCAGCAGAGGCGGAAACAGACCGCTCTGCCCGAGGGTCTGCCCCATCCCGTGGCCCTCGCGAATGCTGTCACGGCTCTGATTGACCGCGTCGCGCAGCACTCCGTTGGTAACGACCCCTTTGACGGCGTCGAGGGCCGGCAAAAGCTGCACGCCGCTGGCGAGCAAAGTACCGAGCGTCCGCGCGAATCGAGCGCATATGATGCGGGTTATAGTGGTTCCCAGGTAAGGTGCACGCAGGACGGTTTCGTCGTATATCCGCCGCCCGCGCTGCGTCGAAAGACCGAACCAGATTCCGACGATGAGGCCGACGGTCCCGATAAGGAGGAACATCCACCAGTCGATGATGAATTCGGAAAGGCCGATCAGAATTTTGGTCGCCGTCGGCAGGGCGACGCGGCTTTCTTTGAAGATCGTCGCAACCTGCGGAACGACGTAAGTTACAAGGAACGCCGTGATCGCTGCGCCGACGCACATCATGATGATCGGATAGGTGAGGGCGCCGCGGACCTTGGCGACGAATTCCGCCTGACGCTCGCTGTACTCGGCGAGTCGATCCAGGACCTGCTCGAGCGCAGCCGCCGCCTCTCCGGCGCGAACCATGCCTATATACAGGTCCGAGAAGACTTCGCGATGGGCGGATAAAGCGTCAGCGAGCGACGAGCCTTCGCGGACGCGCTCGCGAACTTGCGAGAGCATTTTTTTTACGCCCGGACGGGTGGATTGATCACTGAGTGTCCCGAGAGCATCAACCAGTTGAACGCCTGCGCCCAGCAAAGCGCTGAGCTGGCGCGTCAACAGGGACAGCTCGGCGGAGGACATCGTCGTCCGTCCCGACGCGAAGCTCGGAAGCAGGTCGCGCAGGGAACGGCCGGTAGAGGAGAGTTCCTCATCGATATCG
>DASPQU010000068.1:0-6970 GCA_035624805.1 Binataceae bacterium (SeqCode)
CATCGTCGCCGCCTGTCCTTCGAACACTCGTCCGCACCCTCCCACGAAAAGCGTGTCTCCGGTGAAAACCGCGCCGAGGGTTGGGAAATAGTAGGCGACGTGGCCGTTGGTATGCGCGGGAATTCCAATCACACGGGCTTCAAGCGAACCGACTTTGATCCCGTCGCCGTCGTCGACGGGATCGGTCAGCGCCGGGATCCGGCCGCCCTCTGCACGCGCTCCGTAGATTCTGAGTCCGCGAACTCTGCTCGCGATACCCTCGTTGCCGCCGCTGTGGTCGGGATGCCAATGGGTGGTGAGCACGGCGACGAGGTTCAGACCCAGACGATCGACGGCGGCGATAACCTTGTCCGGCTCGGCGCAATCGATGACTGCGCACTCCTTTGAGGCATCGTCGGAAACGAGATATGCGAAATTGTCGGAGAGCTGGGGAACAACAGTGATTGCCATTGTGAGTTCTCCGTCGCGATGATTTTGCGTGTAGCGCTTACATTCCGACTACATTGTAACCGACGTCGACGTAGATCGTCTGGCCGGTCACCCCGCTTGAAAGATCGCTGAGCATCGCCGCCGCCATCGTTCCGACTTCTTCCGGCTTCACGGCGCGGCGCAGCGGAGCACGCTGTTCGACCTCGTGGGCCATCGCGTGGAAATCGCGAATCGCCGAGGATGCGAGAGTTCGCGCCGGTCCGGCGCTGATCGCGTTGATACGGATATTCTTCGGCCCGAGATCGAGCGCGAGGTAACGCACGCAGGCTTCCAGAGCGGCTTTCGCGACGCCCATAACATTGTAGTTGGGGATAGCGCGCACCGCGCCGAGATAGCTGAGCGTCAGGATCGATCCGCCGCCGCGCGCTTCCATCAGCGGCTCGATCGCGCGCGCGAGCGCGACGAGCGAGTATGCACTGATATCGAGCGCCTTGCCGAAGTTGGCGCGCGTGACGTTGAGGAAACGATCGCGCAGGTCTTCGCGCTCGGCGAACGCGACGGCGTGGACCAGCATGTCGAGCCCGCCCCATTTTTCGCGCAGCTTCGAGCAAATCGATTCGATCTGTTTGTCGTCGCCGACGTCCAACTCCCCGATTAATGTCGCGCCGCACTGCTCTGCGAGCGGCCGCACGCGTTTTTCGAGCACTTCGCCCTGATAGGTCAGTGCAACCTCCGCGCCCTCCGCGCGGAGCGCCTGGGTGATGAACCATGCAAGGCTGCGATCGTTGGCGACGCCGACCACCAGCGCGCATTTTCCGTCAGCAATTCCCATCGTCAGTGTGTCCTCGGCCAGAGTTCAGGTTATCGCGCGACGAAGTCCGTCGCGAACGGAGAATGCGAAATCAGATGTCCAGTTTCATGCCGTCGAAGGCGATTTCCATGTCGATATCCGGTGCGCGCTCAATCACCTCGCGCCCGACGTGCGTGAGTATCAAGCGTCCGACCTTGAAACGCTCTCGATTGCGGCGAAGCTCCGGATAATTGATATGAAACTGGAACTGACTCGATTCGTAATAGGTGCATTCGCAGATCATAAGATCCGCGCCCGCGCTGAAATCGACGAGGTCCTCGTTCCAGCCCGTGTCGCCGGAAAAGACGACCTTCGCATCGCCGAGATCGACTTTGACGGAGAGCGAAAGATCGGGATTCGTATGCGGGCTGCGGATCGCACTCACGCGCGCGCCGGCGATGCGTTGAGTTTCGCCGGGTCGAAGCGTCACGAATTTCAATTTGCCTACGATCTGCGCGAGATCGAATCCTGGATACATCGTGCGCATCAACGCCCACGTCCGCTGCTCGAGGCGCGGCGGTCCGGCTATCACCAGTTGACGCTTGAGCGGGCGCTCGTACATGAACTCCAGGAACAAAAACGGCAGCCCCGCAAAATGATCGCCGTGAAGATGGCTGATTACGATGGCGTCGAGACTGTCGGCATGGATTCGATGCGTTTTCAGTGTCGCGAGAATCGCAGGCCCGGCTTCGAGCAGGAAGCGCTTGCGTCCGGTGTCGATCAGATAGCCGGATTGATGCCTTCCGCCGCTGCAGAACGCATCGCCGGTTCCGAGAACAGTGACGTGAACGGGGCTGCTGTTTGAGGAATTCGGTTTCGGCGCTTTCAAGGCGGTCCTCATGCTATTATCGCCCGTCGGCATGCGCAAACTTCAAAGCCGTAAAATCACACAGCTGAAAATCTGTGACAGGTTCCCGATTCGGACGCCTTTGATGCCGACGCGCGCAGTGATCGCGATTGCGATCGCCATTGTGCTTGCCGCCGGATGCCCTCGACCGGCGCCGAAACCAGACGTGCCTGAGCGGTTTGCAAGCGCTGAGCAGGTCGAGGAAAATTTCCGCGGGCGAACGTTCATCCTGGGCGACAACGCAACAGTTGCGCTGGTGCGCCCTCCCGATTGGCCGAAAGATCGAACGATGAAGCTGCCGTTCTGGTTCGGCATCAACGTGATGGTGCCCGGAGCGCTGATGCCGAAAGAGGGCGATTATTACGTCATCAGCGAAGCGAGGCTCGTCAAACCACTGGAGACGCCCGGAGAGTGGATGATCGAAGCGGGCAGCTCGCTCATCAAGCGGGAGACGGTTTTTGTCACAACGAAAACCAAATACATCGGCGACGGCAAGATTCTTCCGACCATTGTACAGTTCGTCGGGACGAGAACCTTCAAGACCAAGGACGGCTCCGACGTTCAGGTGCCGATTTTGCGCGAAGTATCTCTGCCTGCGAAGTGGACGCTGGGCGGAGGCACGCCGGCGACATACGCGCGGTATCGGATCGAATGATGCGCGCGGTACGGCTCGTTTTCGGGTTCCTGATGATCGCGGCCGTCGCAGGATGCTCGCCCGAGAAAGCGATGGACTTCGGCGTCTCCGACAAGGAAGTTACCGCGCCTCCTGAGGACGCTCTCAGTCGCCAGATCATGCAGGATTTCGACGGAAAGTCCTTCGTCCTCGGAAGCAACGATCGTCAGGCCGAAGTCAGGATGAAGGATTGGGCGCCGGCGCGCCGTATCCTGATTCCATTCTGGCTCGGCGTGAACCCGCTTTACCCGAATTTTCTGCGTCCCACCGTGGGCCACATATATGTGATGAGCGAGTCGGTGCTGGTTCGACCGCTCGGCGCGGACAATTACCTGATGCGCGCGGGATCCAAGTTGTTCAAAACCGACGCAGTTTTCGAATCGACGCATACGCGATACGTCGACACCGGCAAGATGCTTCCGACGATCGTGCGATTCGTCGGCACTCGCGTAATCACTGTTCCCAAGGATGCGCCTGCGACCGGAACCGTTACCGAGCGCGTCCCGGTGCTGAAGGAAGTGTCGCTGCCGATGCAGCTCGACGAGCCGTTGGCCGGCTACGCGAAATTCGAGGTCAGCCCGAAATCGCCATCGCGAAGGCCCGCATCAGAGCGAGGGGATCAAGTCGCGGCGACTTCGGTGATGGCGTCGGAATATGACTCAGCCCATCGCGCGACGCTCATCCTTTCCGCAGCGCAGCGGGCCGCACCGCCGAGACGGCTTCTGAGATTGGGCTCACGAATGAGTGTCAGCGTCTTGGCGGCGAGGTCGACCGGATCTCCCATGTTGTAAAACATTCCCGTGCCGCCGTCCGCGATCATTTCGTGCGCGGCGGGAATATCGCTTGCCAATAGTACGCGCCCGCACGCGAGCGCCTCCAGATACGTCAGCGGACATCCCTCACGGCCCGACGATGACAAAACGACATCCGCGAGATTCATGTATCGATCGACATCGCGGTGCTCGACAGCGCCGACGAAACGGAAGCTCGAAGCGATACCCTTGTCCGAGCAAAACTTTTCGAGCGCCGGACGCTCGTGGCCGTCGCCGCACACCACGTAAACTGCACGAGGCTCCTGCTCCAGTACGCGTAACGCCGACTCGACTACGTCGAATGGTCGCTTCGCCGTGGATAAATCCGAAATGTGCCCGACGACAGTCTGATCGGGCGCGATGCGGAGTTCGTTGAGCAACCCTCGGTCTTTCGGCTGAGGATGGAATCGCACAGGATCCACGACGTTCGAAATCGTGCGTACGCGCGCGACTCCGAGACGCAAAAGTATCACGGCCAGATGATGAGCCACGGTTACGACGAGGTCGCTGCTTCCCATCTGCGCGATCAACTCGTCACGAAAATCCGAGGGAAAACCTTCTTCGAGCAGACCCGCAGTCGGAACGCCGTGAGCGACAATTATCCACGGCGACCCGTATCCGCGAATGATGTCTCCGAAATGAAGCGCCAGGCTCTCGCGCCCAATCACGACAACGTCCGGACGCTCCTCATGCATGGCTCTATCAAACACCTCCCTACAGCGACGCTGGTGCGCTGCTCGGAAAGAAGCCGACGAGGGAAGCTGGCCGTTGCGAAATTCGAGCGCGAAGGGCTCGACTGTCAGATTCGGCGCATCCCACTCGATCGCCGTTCGCTCGAACTTCCCATCCTTAGGCGGCGCTTCGGCCAGAACTCTGACGCGATGCCCCATGCGCGCGAGCGCCGGAAACAATTGCTCGTTGAAGATCGAGAGACCAAATTCAAAAGTTCGCTTCCCGGCGCTGTAAAACGGCAGCGCGCCAATCGCGAGAATTTTCGGCCGGGTCATTTCGCGGATCGGTATCGTCGCGCAACTTCGGCGAGAATCGGATCGTAAAGCGCCGCGCGCTTATCCCACGAATGCTCGCGCGCCATCATCTCGGCGACGCGTTCATCTCTCGGCGCGTCCTTGACGCGCGATACGGCGTCGGCAAGCGCTTCGACGTCGTCGTAATCGACAACCGCGCCGCATCCGGTTTCTTCGATGAGCCCGGTGTTGGGAACGCCGCGCTCGCACACGACGGGCAATCCGGTTCGCAGATAGTAATAGATCTTGCTGCTCTCGTTGTCCTGTATCGGCGCCTGCGCGAGCACGATTCCGGCGCAGGCGTAGCGCTGAAAATCCCACACGTCGTCCGCGTCGATTTCTCCGAGATGTATAACCGCGCGAGGATCGAGCATCTCCGTCGCGCCGGATCCCATCGCGACCAATCGAATTCCGCGACGCTCAAGCGCGAAGCCGATACGATTCAATCGATCCTGCCAGATGAGATTCACCTCTTCCTGATCGATTTTCTTGTAAAGATTTCCTGCGAAAAGCGCCACCGGACACCTGATGCCCAGAGCTGGATAAGGATTCGGCCCCGGCTCCGGAATTTGCTCATCGACACCGGTCGGCGCCATCAGAATGGGAATCGCGCCGCCATGCTCGCGACGCCACAGTTCCGCGCTGGGCTCGGTCAGGATGGTCACGACCCGGCTTCGCCTGGCGATTTCCTTTTGCGTCTCGAACAGCAGTTGTCTGGCGCGCCCGAAAAAGTGCACTCCGGGCGTCTGCTCGTGGCCGACGACGGAACCGAGCTTGCTGATGATGAACGGATGGTCGCCGCCGCCCTCGGCCATAAGCGAGTCGAAGCCCTTATGGAAGGAAGTCTTGATTACGTCGTAACTGTCCCATCGCGCGAATCGAAACGGAACCTCTCTGAGTCGCGGCGCGCGCAACCTCGGCCCCTGGCTAATATTGGTGATAATGTCGACGTGATGGCCTCGGCGCGGGAGAGCCTCCGCCATCCGGCGGAAGCGAATCCGCGCCATGTTCACCATCTCAAGCTGCGTAGGCTCTTCGCGACGATAGACGCACGCGATTCGCAGGCCGTCTTGTGCCCCCATCAATGAGACTTTCCTTCGTGAAACCTTGCTGAAGCTTTTACAGGCGCGCGTAAAAATTATCAGTGATCGCGGGACAATGCAGCTTTTACAGGGAGTCGAACTCTATTCGATCGCGTATTCGTCGGACTCATCGGCCAGCGCGTTCAGCGCGTCACCCTGCAGGCGAAACGGTTGCCATTGGTCGATGTGCCTGAAGCCGAGGCGGCGATAGAATCCGCGTGCAGGATTCCAATCCAGCACCGACAAATCGATTCGCTCGCATCCGCGCGACCTCGCGATCCTTGCGATCGCAGCCATCAGCCGCCGCCCGACCGAAAGCTTGCGCACACGCTCTTCGACGAAAATGTCCTCGACATAAATTCCCGGCCGTCCCGTCCACGTCGAGTAGTTGTGAAAGAAAAGGGCGAAACCGACCGGTACGTCATCGAGTTCCGCGATCAGGACGTCGAAGCGCGGATTCGTTCCGAAAGCGTCGCGGAGGACGTCGTGCTCCGTTATGCGAACGTTCTCGGCCGGCTCTTTTTCGAAGCGCGCAAGCTCGCGCACAAAGTGGACTATAAGCTCGGCGTCGTCAGGGACGGCGGGGCGCACTATCACGCGCGGGCTCATGGAGCGTCGCCTTCCTCCGCAAGCATCGCGGTCGGCAGAATCTCGGGCGTCAGGTCTTCAAGAAATCGCGACACGCGTCCCATCGTGTGACCGAATGCACGGTCGAACATATAGATCGGATACGTGAGATATAGCTCGTCTTTCGCACGCGTCGTGGCGACATACATCAGTCTGCGTTCTTCTTCGAGTTCCTCGGGGTCGATGCTTTGCGGTCCCGGAAATCGTCCATCGGCAGCCCAAATCAGAAACACGACCTTCCACTCCAGGCCTTTGGCGGAGTGAATTGTACTCAGCGTCAGGTATTCATCTTCAGTATCGCTCGCGAGGACGCCGCCGAGGGAATCGTTGGGAGGCTCCAACGCCATCTCGGAGAGCATGCTTTCCAGACTGCGAAATCGCTCTGTTATGTTCTGGAAGTGCTCTAGGTCGCGCTCGCGCTTGGGATAATCGTCGGGGTATGCCTCGCGCATTATCGGCAGGTAATACTCGATTACAGCTGCAACCTGCTCTGCCGGACGGCAACCCTCAGCGCGCAGCGCTGCCATAATTCGCGCCAGATGCGCGAAGCTGTCCTGCGATGCGCTGCGTGCGATCGCCAGAGCGCCCGACGCCAACATCGCTTTTTCCGGTTCGTCAGCGCTCG
>DASPQU010000069.1:0-4726 GCA_035624805.1 Binataceae bacterium (SeqCode)
GGTGGAATGGGAGTTCGAGGGTCAGCGCAAGAAAATCCGCGAGCTAAATCCGGAATTCGGCCTGATCAACATCAAGGACAAAATTCCGCTGCACATTTCGGCATTCGCACCCAAGGCGCGCAAACTAACCGCTGAAATCGCTGACGGATGGATAACATTCACTGCCTCGATTCCGCGAGCGGCGAAGGAATCGGAGATGATTTCTCAGGCGTGCAAGGAGGTCGGCCGCGATCCCGCGACGATGTTCAAAACCGCCTTTGCACTCGGTTGCGTCCTGAAGTCCGGCGAATCCGCGGCGAGCCCACGAGCCAAGGCGCAGGCGGGACCTATGTCGGCAGTTACGCTGCACGGAATGATCGAAGGGACGATATCGGGGATTCTGCCGCCTGAAATCGAAAAAATCGCCGCTGCCTACCGTGCGCATCACGCGACGTTCCAGCCCGCGGATGCGAAATACACGCACATGCACAAACTGCATCTGATCGCGGTGCGGCCCGACGAAGATCGATTCATGACGGAAGATCTCATTCGATCAACCACATTCACCGCCACGAAAGAGGTGCTTCAGGAACGGCTGCAGGCCCTCAAACGCGCGGGATACAATCACCTCGTCATCCAGCTGGTGCCGGGCCATGAGTCTGCGATCGAGGATTGGGCAGAAGTGTTCGCCAGAGCATAGACGCCGCCAAAAAGCTGCGTTGGCTCGAACGTTCTCGGCTGTTACGCTGTGATGCGCAGGAGGCCGGGTTTTCCATGCGACGTTTGCAGTGGTTTGCACTATTGGCGGGCGTGATCCTATGCGGCTTCGCGACACGCGCGTCGGCGGTCGATATCGGATCGATCATTAACAGCGATCGGCCGGTCGACAATTTCGGGCTCATCCAGGTATCGGCTCTCGTCAGCTTGATGCATTCCGGGAAGACGTTTTGGCTCTACGACGCGAACGCAAACGCCACTCGCGAAAAATACGGAATCATCCCCGGAGCCAAGCTGCTCAGCTCCGACGATCATTACGACGTCGCATCCGAGCTGCCGCGCGACAAGAACGCCAAGCTCGTCTTCTACTGCGCAAATCAGCATTGAATGGCTTCGCACGAAGCCGCCCGGGTGGCGGTTAATGCAGGCTACAAAGATGTGAGCGTGATGACCGACGGTATCATCGGATGGTCGAATGCGGGCATGGATATCGGCCACATGCCGGAGGCGCAGCCCGCCGGTAACTGAGAGGGTTTAGCGACCACCCGACGCGTGCGGTAGACTCCAACCTGTCCGGTCAGATGAATATCACGCAGGAGTCGGTAAACGAGGGGCTGAGGCGCGCGAAGTACGTCACGAACGAGCGTGTCGAAACGGCCATCTTCCTCGCGCTTGCGCTCGAAAAGCCGCTGCTGGTCGAAGGTCCAGCCGGCGCAGGCAAGACCGAAATCGCGAAAGTCCTTTCCGAGATGCTTGGGGCGGAGTTGATTCGCCTGCAGTGTTATGAAGGGCTTGACGAATCGCGCGCGCTCTACGAATGGAATTATCAAAAGCAGTTGCTGCGATTGCACGCCGACGAGCATCAGGGGATGCGATGGGAAGACATCTCGGAACATCTTTTTTCGCGAGACTATCTACTCGAACGTCCTCTGCTGCACGCGATCTCGTCGCCCCATAAGACCGTTCTCCTGATTGACGAGATCGACAAGGCTGACGAAGAGTTCGAGGCTTTCCTTCTCGAGCTGCTTTCCGATTTTCAGGCGAGCATCCCGGAACTCGGCACCATCCGAGCGATTACACGGCCCGTCGTTGTCCTGACTTCGAACCGCGTTCGCGAGCTGTCCGAAGCACTGCGCCGCAGATGCCTTCATCTGTTCATCGATTTCCCCGGAATCGAGCAGGAGCGGAAAATCATCGAACTGAAGGTTCCTGGAATCGATGCGCGACTCGCCGCGGAAGCCGCAAAGTTCGTCGCTGCGATCCGCAAGATGGGCGTGCATAAGTCGCCGTCGATCGCCGAATCTCTGGATTGGGCTCGCGCGCTCACCCGGCTCGGAATCAAAGAACTTTCCGGCGACACGATAAAATCGACGCTCGGTCTCCTGCTCAAGCACGAAGATGATCGCGGTAAGGTCGAGCAGAAGCTCGCTTCACTCGTCGCGCGGCGATGAGCACGCTTCGCGAGGAAATCCTGCGTTTCATCACCGCGCTTCGCGATGCAGGCGTGCGCGTGTCGGTAGCGGAAACGCTCGATGCGATCAACGCTGTCGCCACGACGGGTCTCGATCGCATCAGGATGCGCGAGGCGATGGCGGCGGCGCTCGTCAAAGACGAAGCCGACCGCCCAATTTTCGATTCGCTCTTCCGCAGCTTCTTCTCCCGAGCTGACGTGCGTCGCGAGACCGAGGCGAATCGCGCGGGAACGGAATCGTCGGCGGCGCCGGGCGCTGCGCGTTCTAAAGGCGAATCGTTCAAAGCGGGAAAATCGCGCGAGGAACCGACTCCGGGCGGTGCACCGAAGATCGTCAAGAAATCCGAAAAGAGCGCCGAAGCAAAGGCGCGCGCGGAGTCGGAGAAAAATCGGGAGTCCGGCGAAACCAGCGGAGAAGAGAAGCAGCGCAAATCGGAACGCCCTGAGCATAAGCAGACGACCGAGCCAGGAATCGAAGCCGCGAGAGGCGCACGGCTGCGAGTTCTCGAACGCATGCCGTTCGAGAATTACAGCGATCTGGAATACGAAGAGATGCGCGACCTTATTCCGCGCCTCGTGCGACGTTTCCGCGTCAGGCTCGGCCGTCGACTGCGTCGCGCACGTCTCGGACGGATAGATTTTCGCCGCACGATTCGCGCGTCGATTCAGCGCGGCGGAGCGCTGGTCGATCTTCATTATCGAGCGCCGAGGCCGCGTCGCATCGATCTGCTCGTGCTTGCCGACGTATCAGGCTCGGTGCGTCACTGTGCGACGCTGATGTTGGAATTAGTCGCTGGCGCGCGGGCGTATCTGAGCCGGGTGCGATGCTTCGCGTACATCGATCGACTGGCGGAAGCGGATTTCGTCGAAGGCCATCTGGTGACAATGCCGGCGCTCGATATGTACGCTCGATCCGATTTCGGCCGCGTGCTGGCCGAGCTATGGGATCGTCGCGAGGAACTGCTGAATCGCGCGACGGTCGTGGTGATCCTGGGCGACGGGCGCAACAACCGACGTCCGGCGCGGGCGGATTTGCTGCGCGAGATTGCACGGCGATGCCGCGCGGTGCTGTGGCTAATCCCGGAAGAATCTGTGCGATGGGGGACTGGCGACAGCGCGATCTTTCAATACCAGCGCGAAATCAGTGCGCTGCTTCCCTCGCGCAATCTCGAAGAGCTCCAGCGAGCGATGCTGAAAATCGCGTAAAGGCGAGGTCGCGGGCACGGTTCAGGTTCCGAGATCAAAAATCTCGCGAATCTTGGCAACCCACCAGTTGCGACGCGCGTTCTTGCCGTCGCTATTTTGAACCGAGGAGAGGAGTTCCCGATTATCGCTCTCCCGCGCCGCGATAACTTCGCTGATCCGTGTGACAGCGTCGGGATGCTCCCGGAAAAGATCGGTGAATGCCTCGCGATCGATCTCCATTACCTCTATATCCGTTCGCGCCTGGACCGTTGCCCCGCGTGGCTGTCCGGTCATCATCGCCATCTCGCCGAAATAGGAGTGTGGCGAAAGGGTGTTCAGGCGATGGGCTGCGCCGTCGCTTGAGCGTCCGTAGACATCCACGATCCCGCGCCGCAGCATGTATAGAGAATCACTGCGTTCGCCCTCACGCACGAGGATTTCACCCGACCCGAACTGGTGCACTTGAACATTGGGCACCAGCACGCGCAGTTCCTCGTCGGACAGCCCGCGCAGGAAATCGAGATAGCGCAGCTCCCTTATCATCTCGCGTTCGAAGTCCGCGCCCACCCGGCGCTGAACCTGCGCGCGACGCATTTCGAGGGTCCGGATGGGATATGGGATGTCAATTCCGTGGCGTCGCAGCGCGTACCACAAGTTCGTCACCAGAGCATCGCGCGCCTTTTCCTGCACGTCGTAGTCGGCGAGCCAGAACTTGATTCTATACTTGATCGCAAAATCGCCGTACTCCCACGCGTAGATCTCGGGCGCAGGTTCAGTGAGCACGTGCGGAACGTCGTGAAGTACGCGCTGGATCACTTCGCGCACGCGATTCGGGGGCTGCTCGTACGCGAGCCCGACGTTCAACTCGTCGGCGACCGGAGGATTTCCGTAGTTGGTCAAAACCTCCTTGGCGATGAGAGAGTTGGGTATCTCAAGCCGCTCGTTGTCGCGGGTGACGATAGTCGTCGAGCGGACTCCGATGCCCTGCACGCGCCCGATATGCTGGGCGGTTCCGACCCAGTCTCCAGGTCGGAACGGCTTCGACAGCTGCATCCACAGCCCGCTGAAGATGTTTCCCAGCGTTTCCTGAAGCGCAAGACCGACTACCACGGTCAGAACACCCAGGGAGGCGAGGAATTGCGTGACGTTTATCTTTTCATACGCGGCCATCACGATCGTGATGACAGCCGCATACAACAGTGCGCTTATCAGTTCGCGCAGGATGGTCGAAAAATCGCGACGCCCACGGCGGGCGAGGAACTCGACCACGTCCATCGCCATCCGCACGATTCCGCAAAAGAACAGGACCACGCCCGCCGCGCCGATCGCGTTTGCGGCCGAAGGCGGAAACGCGAATGCCCATCCGATGAGGTC
>DASPQU010000070.1:0-7379 GCA_035624805.1 Binataceae bacterium (SeqCode)
CCGATATCGATCAGCGCGACGCCGAGTTCCCTCTCTTCCGGATAGAGCGCGGATTGGGCGGACGCCAGCGGTTCGAAAACGAATTCCGACGGCGTGATACCCGCGCGTTCGCAGCACTTCGTCAGGTTCTGACCGTAGCTCTGAGCGGCGGTGACGATATGGATTCGCGCCTCCAGGCGAACGCCCGCCATCCCGACCGGATCGCGCACGCCCTCCTGATCGTCGACCGCGAACTGCTGCGGCAGGATGTGCAGCACCTGACGATCGAGCGGAATCGCAACCGCACGCGCCGCGTCGATCACGCGTTCGACATCGCGTCCGCCCACTTCTCCGCCGCGCACGGCGACTATCCCGTGGCTGTTCAGCCCGCGGATGTGTCCGCCGGAAACTCCGATTGCAGCAGCTCCGATTCGTGTTCCCGAAGTACGCTCCGCCTCCTTGACCGCGGCGCTTATCGCCTCGACGGTCGCTTCGATATTAACGACCACGCCTTTGCGCAGCCCCGTGCACGACGCGACGCCGAATCCAAGCAGCGCCATTTCGGAATTGCCTGACTGCTCCGCAACCAGCGCGCAGACTTTGCTGGTCCCAACGTCAACTCCCGCAAGGAGATTTCTCATGGCGTATACGGGCTCCTCTGGGCGACACGAACCGCGCCGGCGTGCCTGTCGGAGGCAGCGGCGACTCGCGTGGGACGAGCGGATGACATCTTCAGAGGCGTGCGCAATCGAACAATCGCGAGATCGTTCGCGGTCATATCGATCATCGAAATCGCGCGCTCGCGTCCGTGCCATCTCTCCAGCACCTGGGCGGCGCGCCGCAACTCGAGCGCTTCGTCGTTCAGATCGACGACGAGTTCGACCCGCGGACGATCGAGGAACATCGTCGCAACACCGTCGCTCTCGATCCGCGTTTCTGAAATGACTGACTGGAGTTGAGCTTCGGCGCGCACCATCATTGCTGCATATTTCAGAAGCGTCGCGCCGTCCGCATGTCCCAAGCCGGCGCCGCTGATAATCGGAAGATCGGGCTGCGCGGCCGCTGAGAGCGGCCCGCGAAGATCGCCGTGCGACGTGAGCATGTAGAATCCGTCGGGGCGACGTATCAGCGCGGCGGCACGGTTCGGCGATGTGTCGCGAACGAAAGACGCGTCGTCGCCGTCGAGGGAGCGCGACTGCGTGCGTCGCAGTCCGGCGAGTCTCTCAATGGGTGCGATGCTCTGGCCGGCGGCGTTGCGAACAGGCTCGGTATATTCGCTGATTTGCGCAACCCATCGCTTGCACGCCCGCGAGACACGCGCGGCGAGCGCGCGACCCGGATCGCTGAATCCCGTCGCGACGCCGAGGATGAAAAATGCACACAACAGAACGCCCGCAACGCGCGGACTCCATCCCGATGCCGCTATAGATTTTCCCCGCTTTACCGCCACCGCCTCACCACCACCGCAACCTCTACCACTCTCCGGCCAACCTGACTTCCGGTTCCAGAATCACTCCGGTTTGCGCACGGACGCGTTCGCGCGCAAGCTCCATCAACGCATGAACGTCGTCTGCGCGCGCCGCGCCAAGGTTCACGATAAAGTTCGCATGATGATCTGAGAAGGCAGCGTTGCCGATGCGATGGCCCTTCAGCCCAACGCTTTCGAGCAAGCGCCCGGCGAATTTTCCCGGCGGATTTTTGAAAATCGACCCTGCATTCGGGAAGCCTTGCGGCTGACGCGCGGCGCGCTTGGCGCGAACGTCAAGCATCCGCTCGCGGAGGCGGTCTCGATCGCCATGGCGAAGCTCAAATTCAACTTTGGTAATCACAAATCTCTGCGGCAGATTCGTGCGGCGATAGGAGAATCCGATCTCGCTCGGGGAAAGCACGCGTTTGTCGCCCTCGGCGGTCACGCCGTGTACTGCCGTGACTACCGGTGCGATCTCGCCGCCGAATGCGCCGGCGTTCATGATCAGAGCGCCGCCGACGCTCCCAGGAATCCCTTCGCCGAATTCGAGCCCTTCGAGTCCGCGGTCCACCACGGCTTCGACCAATTTGCCGAAATCGACCGACGCGCCCGCTGATACGTGCGTTCCAACGATCTCGAATTTTGCGAATCCATCGCCAAGTCTGACGACGAGGCCGCGAACCCCGCGATCGCTGACGATAAGGTTGGTTCCGGCGCCAAGGCAGAACACTGCGATGTTCTCGCGAAGCGCGGCACGCATCGCAGCGGCGAGTTCCTCCTGCGAATCGACGACGAGCATCATGTCGGCGGGGCCGCCGATTCTGATGGATGTAAATTCGGCGAGATTTCTGTTCATCGACAGCTTCTCTCCGAACGTGACGCGCAGTTCATCTTCAAGCCTGCTCATGCCTCTTGGCGCCCGCGTCCAGAGCAACGAGCAACTCCTCGCCAAGCTTGTAGACATCGCCGGCGCCAAGCGTCATCACGAGATCGCCGCTCGCAGCGTCCGCCGCAAGCGTTGTCGCCGGATATTGCGAACCGCCGAGATAACGCACGTCGAGATGGCCGCGCTTGAGCATCGCCTCGTACAAGCGGCGCGCGGTCACGTCGGGAATCGGATCCTCGCCGGCGGAATAGACGTCCATCAGATAGAGAACGTCGGCGTCGTCGAATGCGGAAAGGAATTCATCGAAAAGGTCGCGCAGCCTCGTATAGCGATGAGGCTGGAACACCGCCACGATTCTGCGTTTGAATGCGGCCCGCGCCGCGGCGAGGGTCGCTTTTACTTCTTCGGGATGGTGCGCGTAGTCGTCGACGACGATTGCACCGCCGGCCTCGCCTTTGATTTCGAAGCGCCGGCTGATCCCCGAGAACGACCGGAGAGCACGCACAATCTTTTCGAAATCGATTCCGATTTCGAGAGCAACTCCGATTGCGGCGAGCGAATTAACCGCAACATGACGCCCGGGCGTGGGAATCTCGACCTGTCCAAGTCGCGTTCCCGATCGAATCACGTCGAAGCGGGTCGAGAGCCCGTCGATCACGATTTTCTCGGCGCGGATTTCCGCATCCGCCGCGATCCCGTAGGTCGTAATCGGCTTGCGAACTGCCGCAATGAGACCCCGCACATTGGCGCTGTCAATTCCCAAAATCGCGCGCCCGTAGAACGGCACCCGATTGATGAAATTCAAGAACGCTTCGCGCACGCGCTCCAGCGACCCGTAATGGTCGAGATGCTCCGGATCGATATTGGTAACCACCGCGATCGACGGCACCAGCAGAAGGAACGACGCGTCGCTCTCGTCGGCTTCGGCAACCATGAAGTCGCCCTGCCCCAGCCGCACATTGGTGCCCTTCGCGCGCAGATTTCCACCGATCGCGACGGTCGGATCGAGGCCGCCTTCTTCGAGAATCAGTCCGACCAGAGCTGTCGTTGTAGTTTTGCCGTGGGTCCCCGCGATCGCGATTCCAACGCGCGCCATCCGCAGCAACTCGCCGAGCATCTCCGCGCGCGGGATCACGGGAATCTTGAGTTCGCGCGCGCGCGCAACCTCGGGATTCGAAAACCGAACCGCCGATGAGATCACTACGGCGTCGAGCGCCGGGCTGATGTGCACGGCATGATGACCGCCGTGGATTTCCGCACCGAGCGACTTGAGGCGCGCAGTCGTCGCGCTCTCTTTGAGATCGCATCCCCCGACCACGAATCCCAGACGCAGACACAATTCGGCGATACCGCTCATTCCTGCGCCGCCGATTCCGACGAAGTGAAGCTTGCGCGGACGATTCAGAAGTCCGGTCATGCGGCCCTCCGCGCATCGGCAATTTCGAAACAGATTTGTGTGATTTTCTTCGCCGCGTCGGGTGCCGCGGCAAGCCTCGCGTTGCGACCCATCTCGGCCAGCTTCGACCGGTCGCTGCAAAATTCCTCAAGCTTGCAGAGCAGGTTGGCGGCGAGATTGGCGTCGTCGTGAACGATCGCGGCCGCGCCGACGCGCTCAAGGACGCGCGCATTATGCTCCTGCTGGCGGTCGCGATGGAAAGGATAAGGAACGAAAATCGCGGGACGCCCGGCCAGCGCGATTTCGCTCACCGTCATCGCACCGGCGCGCGCGACGATAAGATCGGCGCGCCCGAGTGCTGCCGCGACATCGTCGATAAAAGGGACTGCTTCCGCCTGAAATGGAAACTTGTCGTATTCGGTCCTCGCCAACTCCACGTCCGCCTCACCGGTCTGATGGACCAGTCTTAGATTTATAACATTATTTCTCCAGATTTTGAAAGCGTTGATTACGCCAATATTTAAGCGATGGGCGCCGGTCGATCCGCCTAAAACAAGGATTTGAATTTGGCCGTCGGTCAGGGGATGGTCAGGTACGGCCGCAAATCGAACTGGGTTCCCGGTCACTGCGACTTTAGCCGTGCTAAAAAACCGACTGCAGTCTCTGAAGCCGACGCAAATCCGGTCGGCAAACCTCCACAGTATGCGGTTGGCTAGCCCTGGAACCGCGTTCTGCTCCATCAGCACCAGCGGCACGCGCGAGAGTTTCGCCGCGACGCCCATCGGGGCGGACGCGTATCCGCCGACACCCAAAACGAGATCCGCGCCGAAGCGCGCCAGCGACGATCGCGCAAGCACAACCGCGCGCGCGAATTCAGCAGTCGATCGTGCGCGCGCCATCAATCCGCGTCCTCGCACGCCGTGCACTGCAAACAGTTCGTAACGGTAATTGCTTTTCGGCAGCCATCGCGCTTCGAATCCTTCGCTGGTGCCGACGAACACGATTTCGGTGTCCGGGCGCTCGCGCATCATCTCTTCGGCGACGGCGACGGCGGGAAACAGATGCCCTCCCGTGCCGCCTCCTGCGATGATGATTTTCATCGCACTGCCGGGCGCCGCGCGAGCGCGAGCAATGCGCCGAGCGCCGCCATCGCCATCACCATCGCGGTCCCGCCGTAGCTCACGAACGGAAGCGGAAGACCCTTCGTCGGCACCATCCCGACGACGACCGCCATGTTGATCAGCGCCTGAAACGAGAGCAAGGCCGAGAGCCCGACCGCGAGAAGGCTTGCGAACGGATCGGGTTCGTCGTGCGCGATTTTCATCCCGCGAAACAGAATCGCGCAGAACAGGCCAATCACGATCGCCGCGCCAACGACGCCGAACTCCTCGCCGATGACGGCGAAAACAAAATCGGTATGCGCCTGCGGGAGATAGAACATTTTCTGCCGGCCTTCGCCTAGTCCCACTCCCCAGCCTCCGCCCGCGCCGAGTGCGATAAACGATTGCACGAGCTGAAATCCCGCGCCGCGCGCGCTGTCCCACGGATTCAGAAATGCGCTGAGACGCCGCATCCGATATGACTTGGTGACAGCCTGAAGCGCGAGTATCGCAACTGCCGTCGCACCGCCTCCCGCGAGATGCTTCGATTCAGCGCCGGCAGCCCAGAGCATCGAGAACAAGATAAGCGCTATCATCACGGTGCTGCCGAAATCAGGCTGCTTGAGAACCACAATCGCGACCGGCAGGACGCAAGTCGCTGCCGCCAGCGGACCGTGTGCGAACGAGCGGATTCTATCCTGACGCCTGCTCAAAAAATCCGCGAGGAAAAATACCAGTGCGAATTTAACGCCCTCGACCGGCTCCCAGAGCAGCGGACCGATTCGCAACCATCGCCGCGCGCCGCCGCGCATCACGCCGAGATGCGGAATCCACAGCATCAGCAGCATCCCGATCGAGACGATCGCAAGCGGCATCACGATTCGACGCAATCCTTTGAGCGAGAACTGCGAAACGATCGCGAGTACGCAAAGCCCTGCGACGAGATGAATCAGATGGAGCTTGAAGAAATGGAACGCGTCGCCGGTATTCTCCAGCGCGGGAAAGTACGTCGTGTTCAGGACCATCAGGCATCCGACGATCACCAGCGCGCCCGCAGGAATCAGCAGCCACGGATCGAGTCCGCGCTGCGCGACGACCTCAAAGCGCCCGAACCAGCTCCTTAAACTTTTCGCCTCGCGCCGCATAATTCTTGAATTGGTCAAAGCTCGAGCACGCCGGAGAAAGCAGGACGGTGTCGCCCTCGCGGACACCCGCCGCCGCTCGATTCACCGCCGCACTCAACGTTTCCACGACTTCGATCTCCGCCGCGCCCGCGAGCGCATCGCGCATCTTGTTTCGCGCGGCGCCGAACAGAATCGCAAGACGCGCCTTGTTGCGAATCGCGCGCCTTAGCGGCTCGTAATCGCCGCCTTTGTCGAGGCCGCCCGCGATCAGGATGACGGGCGGATCGAACGCACTGAGCGCCTCGACTACTGCGCCGACATTGGTCCCCTTGGAATCGTCAAAGAACTTGGCGCCGCGCCATGCGCGGACGAATTCAATCCGATGGGGCAGCGCCCTGAAATTCGCGAGCGCATCTTCGATCGCCGCCGCATCGACGTTCATCGCCAGCGCCGCTGCCGCCGCGGCCATCGCGTTGGCCAGGTTGTGACGTCCCGGCAGACGGTATCGCGCGAGATCGATGCGGCCGCGCCGATCGCCGATCACAAAATCGACAGCGTTCAACGCGGGAGACAAAGCATCGCGCGCCGTGGACGAAAATCCGAAGCTGATCACGCGCGCCTTGATGTCCGGCTGCAGCTTCCACACGTTCGGATCGTCACGATTGAGAATTGCCCAGTCGTCCGCGGTCTGGTTTTCCAAGATTCGCGCCTTGGCGCGTCCGTAATCTTCGAGATCGCGATAACGCTCGAAATGATCGTCGGTGAGATTCAGATGCACCGCGACGTGCGCGCGAAATCGATCGATCGTTTCGAGCTGGAAGCTC
Source organism: Binataceae bacterium (SeqCode) (assembly GCA_035624805.1). Taxonomy (GTDB): domain Bacteria; phylum Desulfobacterota; class Binatia; order Binatales; family Binataceae; genus DASPQU01. The sequence goes on from DASPQU010000070.1 coordinate 6,778, forward strand.
GACAGCTCGGCGACGATCGCATCAAAGCCGCGGCCAACCGCGTCGACGACCGGCGTGCCGAGATTGCCCCCGACAAAAACATTTCGTCCGGCGCGCTTCAGCATGTCGCCGACCATCATCGTGACGGTGCTCTTCCCGTTGGTGCCCGTGACACCGACGATCGGAGCCGTGATGAATCGCGACGCGAGTTCGACTTCGCCGATCGCCGCGATGCCTCTGCGCGATGCCTCCCGCATCAACACGCTGTCGCGCGCAACGCCGGGGCTCGCTACAAGCAGGTCGACGCCATCGAGCCAGCGAGGATCTTCTTCGCCAAAATGGACATCAGCGGTGGAAAAATCCGATGGCAGTGAAACTACGGCGCGATCCACCAAAACCAGTCGCGCCTCCCGGGCCGCAAGGAAACGCGCGGCGGCGCGTCCACTTACTCCCAGTCCGACCACCATCACGCGCTTTCCCTTAAGCTCCATCATCGCAGCTTGAGCGTGCTGAGTGCGACCAGCGCGCATACGATCGAGACAATCCAGAAACGCACGACGACGACGGTTTCGGGCCATCCCCCGAGCTCGAAATGATGATGTATCGGCGCCATGCGGAAAACG
>DASPQU010000071.1:0-5982 GCA_035624805.1 Binataceae bacterium (SeqCode)
TCAAGGTATGAAAGGTCAGGGCTTGGTCGTCATCATCGTACGCGACCCGCCCATCTCCGGCGCCCGCTACGACGCATCCGTTACAGTGAACGACAATCCGTACAGGTGGTCATTCACCATCGGCAATTAAAACGCCGACTGCCGGCGCGGAAAGTTCCGCGACGGCAATCGGCGCAGTTTCGACCAGGCGCGGGTTCTTATCCTAAAGCATCCCGGCGCCGACAAGGCTCAGAAACGCGTTCTCGCCGTCCGCGATCGTGAACGCAGCCGCATCACGCAGGAACAGCTCCACCATATACTCCTTGGTCATACCGTTGCCGCCATGAAGCTGAAATCCCAGCTTTGCGATTTCATAGGCGGAGTCCGAACAGAACACCTTGGACGCAATCGAATGATGGAGCAGGTTCGTCCGGCCCTGAGCGATGGCAGTCTGGTTATGAACGTACACGTTGCGCGAGAGCGACTGCATTGCCTGCATCAGCGAAAACATCTTGAACAGCCGGGCGCGGACCGACTGATGCTCATAAATCGAGCGTCCGCCCTGAACCCGCGAGCGCGTATAGTTGAGCGTTTCTTCGAACACGGCGCGCGCGAATCCCGCGCACACGACTCCGACGCTCGCGTTGAATGCGGTCAGTGTCGTATCGAGATAGTTCTTGTAGGTATCGGGCGTCACGATGTTGTAGCGGCGAGGCACCCGAACGTCATCGAAGAAAATCTCGCCCTGCGGAAGCGATCGTACGCCATGCTTGTCGAGCGCCTTGCCCTTGGAGATTCCGGGCAGATTGAGCGGAAGAACGAATACTCCGCCCTGTTCGAGGTTTGTACCGCTTTCGATCTGGCAGAAGAGCACGGCCTGTTCGGCGATAGGTCCGTTTGATACCCACGACGATTTCTGACCGTTAAGCACCCACGAATCGCCGTCGAGGCGCGCGACTACCTGCATCGGGCCTTTGCCGCGCAAATCAGAATGCGAGGCCCCAAGCATGTCGGAGCCATGATCCGGCTCGGTGATCGCCCATGCTCCCACTTTGATCGGCTTGCCGGCGAAGTGAGGCTTCGCGATCTCGTTGATCAGCTCCGGATTTCCGCTCGCCAGGGCGGCTTCAGGTGGGAACGCGCTCAAGAGAATCACCGACGCGAGTCCGACGCTTCCGTACGATAGTTCCTCGAGCACCATACGCTGCGTTTCGAGCGAGGCGCCCATACCGCCCATTTCAACCGGCCCGCCCAATCGCGTGAAACCGAGTTCGTGCGCCCTATTCAACACGTTGAACAAAAGCGAGTTGCGTGCGCATACGGCTTCGGGCGCCATCTTGTCCAGCGCCTTTCCGGCAGGACGCATGACTTCCAGGGCGAACTTTCGCGCCGTGACTTGTATCTGCTTCTGCTCCTCGGGAACGTCCAATTGATAGTCAAGAAATTCCATTGATGGCTCCTACGCTTTTCTCTCGATGAGTTGTCGTCGCTCGTATATCCGACGCCGCTTTAGGCGGGAGGGAAATCGGAAAGCTCCGGCGTGGCTTGAACATTCTCCGTTTCGGGACTTGAAGCAAACCGCGGCTACAGGAGCTTCATTTAGTCGCAACAGGCCGCCTTGAAGTGCGATGATACGCGTGAGAGTTCTACTCACGGGAGGTAGGCAGGATGAGAAAGATTATCGTTGCGGTGGCAGCCGCAATACTCACAATCGCCGCCGCCGAGGCGCCGCCCGCTTGGACCTCCGACCTCTTCAAAAACGCAGATACGATTCAGTTCTACACCGCCGATGAGACCGGTAAGGGGCACTGGTCGACGGTATGGGTTGTCGTGATCGACGGCGCGCCCTACATACGACTCGGACGAAGAGCGGCTTCACGAATCGACGGCAACTCAAACGCGCCGTTTGTGAATATCAAGGTCGGCAATCAGGAATTCGATCACGTGCTCGCGCAGCCAGCGCTTGATATGGCCGACAAGGTCGCGTCCGCGATGGCGGATAAGTACACGATGGATATTCTGGTTCGCTTTATGGACCATCCGCTGACGATGCGTCTCGTACCCGCGCCCGTCGCGATCCCGCACGGCGGATAGGCGTGGAGTAAGTCAGATATTCGAGCGGCCCTGGACGCCGTCGACCGGGATGCACGCGCCGCTGATCCAGCTCGCACGCGGCGACGCCAGCATCACGACCGCATACGCAACTTCCTCGGGACGTCCCAGGCGTCCGAACGGGAAATCGTGCGACACGAAATCCTTCTCGAAACCTGGGTTCGCCTTGAAAGCCTGCTCCCATACTCCGCCGGGATAGATGATCGATCCCGGAGCGATCGCATTGACGCGGATATTCTTCGGCGCAAGCTCCCGTGCGAGCATTTTGGTGAACGAATTCAGCGCCGATTTCGATGCGTTGTAGCTGAGCGGTCCTCCCGACTCGCGTCCATAGATCGAGCTGATATTGATAATCGCGCCGCCGCCGCGCTTCTCCATCTCGGGAGCGCATAGCTTCGCCAGGCGCGCCGCCGAGAAGAAATTCTGCTCGAAGGCCGCTATCCATGCCGCGTCATCGAGATCGAGCAATCCTCCCGGCTTGGCGCCGCCCGCGTTGTTGACCAGCACGTCGATTCCGCCGAGAGTCTTGACCGTCGCCTCGACCCAGGCCGCCATCTGCGACGCGTTTGACGTGTCCGCGGCATGCGCGACGACGCTCGCACCGGCGCTTCTCAGTTCCGCCGCGGCGTTCTCGACGGCTTCTTTGCCGCGTGCGCAGATGCTGACCTTCGCGCCCTCGGACGCGAACGCCTTCGCCATCGCTCGTCCGAGGCCTCTGCTTGCGCCGGTGATCATCACGACTTTTCCGCCGAGTCCAAGATCCATTTTGAATCCTTTTTGGTTTGAGGTGCGGGTTACTTGCCTGCGGCGAGGCGCGGATCGTCGGTCGCGATACACTGCGCCGAATCGAGCGCGGTCTTCATCGGATCGTCGCTGCGCTTGTGACCTTCCCGATTCAGAAACTTCGCGCCCTCGCATTCGTGCGCCGAATCATGCGCGCTGAACACGAACCATTGCGCGATCGGCGCCTGCGCATCGTAGTGTCCGCCCGGCATCGGCGGAATCATCAGATACCATCCGAGCGCGCCCATCGCGATCGCCCGAATCGCCATCGGCTTCATGGGTTGGCGTGTAGCACCGCAGTGGGGCGAACGACAAGCACGCACTCGTGTGCCCTCAGTTCTTAGGGTTCGTTCTAGCCAAGTGCTCAGTGCACCCCTTGCGAGGCCAGCCAGCGTTCGGCGTCGATGGCAGCCATGCATCCCGTGCCTGCGGCAGTGACCGCCTGACGATAGACGGAATCCGCAACGTCGCCGGCGGCGAACACGCCTTCGACGCTGGTGTAGGTCGAGCCGGGACGAACCTTCAGATATCCGACGTCGTCCATCGCGAGTTTGCCCGTAAACAGCGACGTATTCGGCTGATGCCCGATCGCGACGAAGACGGCGTCGGTTTTGAAATCGGTCGTCGCTCCCGTTTTGATGTTTTTCAGCCGCACGCTGGTGACGCCGGTCTTTTGTTCGCCGAAGACTTCATCGACCACGGAATCCCAGATGAATGCGATTTTGGGATTCGAACGGGCACGCTCCTGCATGATTTTCGAGGCGCGCAATTCATTGCGCCGATGGACGATCGTGACTTTCGTGCAAAAGCGCGTGAGGAACGTCGCCTCTTCCATCGCGGTGTCTCCACCGCCGACGACGATCGCTTCCTTGTCCTTGAAAAAAGCCCCGTCGCACGTGGCGCACGCGCTTACCCCGTAACCCATCATCCGCTTTTCCGATTCGATTCCGAGCAGCTTCGCCGACGCGCCCGTCGACACGATGACCGCATTCGCCTTGATGCTGCCGTCGTCGTAAATGATCTCGAACGGACGCTTGTCGAGGCGTACTTCGGTTACGTGGCCGGAAACGATTCGGGTACCGAAGCGCTCGGCCTGACGGCGAAAGATTTCCATCATCTCGGGACCCATCACGCCCTTTTCAAATCCCGGATAATTCTCGACTTCGGTCGTAATAGTGAGCTGGCCTCCGGGTTCGAGTCCTTCGACCAAAAGCGGCGAGAGATTGGCGCGAGCGGAGTAGAGGGCGGCCGTCAGGCCCGCGGGGCCGGAGCCGATAATCACGAGATTTTCAATTTTGTCAGCCATTTTGCGCTGTGATCCTTTCCGGCTTCGGGAAGCGATGGTTCAGCCGAGCGAGTCTTATTGTATAAGGCGCTCGGGTCAACATAAGCTCTGCGCATATGCCGCGCAAAACAACCGGATCTCGCGCCTCAGCCAGCGCGAGCAAGTCTTCGTCCGGCCTTACGCATCTCGATGCGCGCGGCTCGATCCGGATGGTTGACGTTGGCGACAAGGCCGTCACGCGTCGCGAGGCGGTTGCGCGCGGCGAAATCACGATGGCGCCAGCTACGCTGGACGCGATCATCGACGGTACGCTCAAGAAGGGCGAGGCGCTCGCTGCCGCGCGTATCGCTGGTATCTTGGCCGCCAAGCGCACACACGAAGTCATTCCGCTATGTCATCAGATTCCGCTTTCAGTGGTCGAAGTCGAGTTCAAACCCGATCGCGGGCGCAGCGCGATCGAAATCGAGGCCCGCGCCGCAACCGAATCGCGCACCGGCGTCGAGATGGAGGCGATGACGGCGGTGGCGGCGGCAGCGCTGACGATCTACGACATGGCGAAAGCGATCGATCGCGCGATGACAATCGGTGCGATTCGCCTGATATCCAAGAGCGGCGGCCGCAGCGGAGAGTTCAGACGGGCCGGCGACTGAGGTTCGCTGCCGAGTGCTTTATAACCCGAAGTAAGCAATACTGATCAACCTCGCCGGTGAAATCGGCGACGCGAACGACATCCCAAGTCCACGAATCGGAAAATTACCAAACGAACCCAAATAGGCAGCAGGAAAATCCAGCAAAATCAACCTGTTTCGTCCAATTTTCGCCTGAACCGGCCCGATAATAGAACCCCCAAAGTGTTCCTGAAGCCAGGGCGCGATGTGCCCGTGCGCGGCGGTAATCCGTGGATCTTCTCGGGCGCGGTCGCGCGAATCGCTCCAGAGTCGGTTGAGCCGGGCGCGTTCGTCGAGGTTCGCGACGCCGATGGCGCATCGATCGGATGCGGCTATTGCAATCCGACCACGACCATCGCGGTGCGGATGCTTTGGTGGGGCGGGGCGCCCTCGCTCGACGAAATCATCGCACGGCGAATTGCCAGTGCGATTCGGTTTCGCAGCCGCGTCATCGGTCCCGATACGAACTGCTATCGCCTGCTCAACGGCGACGGCGACGGGCTGTCCGGCGTTGTTGTCGATCGCTATGGGGACGTCCTGGTCGCGCAGTTTTTTACCGCGGGCGCCGACCGGATGCGCGACACGATCGTTGCGCGACTCGAATCGGAATTGCATCCGCACGCAATCTTCGAGCGCAGCCAGGGCGCGGTTCGCCGCCAGGAGGGTCTCGATGACCGTGTCGGCGCGATCATCGGTACGCTTCCCGACGAACTCATCGTTACTGAGAACGGAATCAAGCTCGCTATCGATCCAGAACTTGGACAAAAGACCGGATACTTTCTCGATCAGCGCGAGAATCGAGCGCGTGTCGGCTCGATGGCCGCCGGAGCGCGCGTGCTCGACGCATACTCGTACGCGGGAGGATTCGCTTTGGCGGCGCTCGCGGGGGGCGCGACCGAGGTCGTCGCAGTCGAGACCTCGGCGCGCGCGATCGAATCGGCAAAGCGCAATCTCGCGCTGAACCATCCGCAGGGCGGCGCAATCGAGTTCGTCCATGACGAAGCGGCAAACTACATGGCGGGCGCGGCGCGCAAATTCGATATTGTCATTCTCGACCCGCCGCCGCTCGCACGCTTGCGCAAGGATGCCGCTCGCGCGACGCACCTACGTTGACATTAATTCACAGGCGATCTCGTGTCTGGCGCCCGGCGGCCG
>DASPQU010000072.1:0-6911 GCA_035624805.1 Binataceae bacterium (SeqCode)
GCTAAACGGACATCCCCGCCCCGCGTCAAAGCATCCGAGCGCGCCCGCGTAGCGTTTCACATAGCGCGCGGGAAGAAACGGGAGCGGCTTTGCTTCCATCGCGGGCAAATCGTTCATGAAGTTGTAGACCGGCTCGAGCCGGTCTTCAAAAGCCGCAATGAAAAGATCGTCGAGGCGATCCTCGGCTTCACCGGCGAACAGCGTTATGCCGCGAGCAAGTGCGTCCTTCAATTCAGGCTGCAACTCGGGGAGCATCGCGATACTCCCGCTGACGTGAAATCCGCCGATCGCCACTTTGATTCCGGCGGCGCGCAACTCGGTGGCAATATCGACCGCACGGGCAAACTGATTGGTCTGCACGCCAATCATCAGAACCAGCCCTTGATTTCCGTTTTGCGCGAAGCGGCGGATTATCGATCGGACCGGGACTTTGACGTTGGTCTCATCGTGGGCCTCGATTTCGATATCGACGCCGGGACCGAGGACGCGGCGATCGCGCAAATCGCACGTCAACCCATAAATGCTGGAGAGCGAATTTGAAGGAACGAAGCCACGCCACCACTGGATAACATAGCCGTCGTCATCGTAATGCGAGGGCTTGATCAGTTCGACAAGGAATCTCTCTCCTCGCGCCCGCTCGTCCAAGTCCATTTACACTCCCAATCGACATTAACTTCGCGAGGGTGACGCCGCATGAACCGGCCAGATTTCGGCAGGTATCGGCGAAGCGCTACGACACCCTGCTGTCGCTACTAGTGGTGTGGAGTTGAGAGCCCGGCTTGCGGAACGGATAGCGCAGATCCTACAGCCACCAACGGACCGCGCAAGCATATTACAAGGGGCAGGCTAAAGCGAGGCGCGGAAAACAAAGGATTCGATACGGTCCTGAAACGGGGATAACGAAGCGATTCTGTCAATCGGGAAGGCGATGACTTTGCTCCGATTGATCTCGGAATTCGGTTCGTTTGGCGCGCGCGCCCTAGTCGATTGTTATGCTCACAATTCGGCCAGACTTAAGCGTTTGGCGTTTCCAAAAGAAACAGTTGCATCCAAATGTAAAGCCTACCGCCGGCTCGATTCGCTTGGCCGGCGGAGTTTTCCGGCCCGCTTTTACATTCTGATTTCCTCTCGATCTTTTGATTGATTGGCACGCTCTAAGCATTGATACTACTGGATATTCTTGAGCCGCCGCACGCCGGCAGGGGCAATTCGTTATCGTCGCTGGTGCCGGGGCACAGCAGAAAATTGGATCTGGGAGGGTCGTATGCAGGAGCAATCAATTTACGAGCAACTGGCGGAGAAGCTGGAACTCGCGGGCAGAAAATCGAAGGTCGTGCCCAAAATTCTTGAGAAGCTTCTCGACGAAAAGGAAATCAAGCTGCTGCTGGCCGCCTCCCCCCCCGCTACGGTCGAAGAATTGAGCGCCAAAACGGGGCTTGACGTCGCCACAGTCGAATCGATGATCGACCCGCTCTTCAAGAAGGGCCTTCTCTTCAAGAACAAGAAGCCCGATGCGATCCGCTATTACCGCGTGCGCCAGGTTCTACAGCTCCACGACTCCACGGCCGTCATGAACAATCCTCCTGCGGGGATGATGGATCTCTGGAAGGAGTACACGAAATCGGAATGGGGCGAGGAGATCAGGGTCTTTCAATCGCCCGTGCTGCGCGTAATCCCGATTAACGCCGCCGTCGAGCCCAATTCACAGGTTCTCGCCTACGATGACGTAACCACCCTGGTAAAGAACGCGCGCAATATCGCGGCGACGAAGTGTTCGTGTCGGGCGATCGACGGCGCGTGCGGAATGCCCGTCGAAGTATGCATGCAACTCGACAAGGCCGCCGACTACGCCATCGAACGTGGTACGGGCCGCAAACTCACCCAGAAGGAAGCGCTCGAAATGCTCGACATGTGCGAGGAAGAAGGCCTCGTACACATAGCGGAAAACAAGCAGGGTCAAGGTCACGTTATCTGCAACTGCTGCAGCGATTGCTGCATCAACTGGACGTCGATTCGTACGGGCGTGGGCAAGTTCGCGAATCCCAGCCGCTTCGTCGCAAAGATCGATCTGGGCAAGTGCAACGGATGCGAGAAGTGCGTCGACCGATGCTTCTTCGATGCGCTCACGATGATGGATGACGGATCGTGCGCCGTGGTCAACGAGGAAAAATGCATGGGATGCGGCGTGTGCCGTCCGGTGTGCGTGCCCGAGGCGCTGGCGTTGGAGGTGGTGAGGCCGGCGGAATTCGTGCCCGCGTAAGCGCGAGCGCAAGCTCAGTCGAGATGCCCCGGCTGCGATGCACGAGCTTCAGATCACAGAGCGCATACTGGATATCGTGCTCAAGCACACAGCTGGGCACGAAATCAGCAGAATCGTCCGCATACATCTGCGAATCGGCGCGCTGTCCGACCTCGAAGACGAGTGGATCCAACACTATTTCAACTATCTAAGTAAGGGCACCGTCGCCGAAGACGCAGAACTCGCCATCAAGCGTGTCGGCGCGCAGGTGCGATGCCGTCCGTGCGAGAACGCCTTCGAAGTCACTCGCGAAGAATTGAAAAATCCCCGGTGCCCGGATTGCGGTGAGCGCGATTGGGAGTTGATAAGCGGCCGCGAGTACGTGATCGAAAACATGGAGGTGGTATGAGCGACCCCGTCAGGCTCATCGAGATCAAGGAAGAGATTCACGCCGACAACGAGCGGGTCGCCCAGACATTGCGCGCCAACCTCCAAAAGACCAGGACGTTCGTGCTGAACGTGATGTCATCGCCGGGCGCGGGTAAAACCACGACTCTTCTCAAGACAATCGAGACGCTTGGCGATCGCTTCCGCTTTGGCGTGCTGGAAGCCGATATCGAATCTTCGGTCGATGCGGAAAAGATTGCCGCGCGCGGCATTCCGGCAGTTCAGCTCCGGACAGGCGGATTCTGCCATCTTGATGCCGCGATGGTCACGAAAGGCCTTGAGGCGATGGACCTCAACGCACTCGATATCGTCATGGTCGAAAATATAGGCAATCTCGTCTGTCCGGCGGAGTTTGATACCGGCGCGATTCGTAACCTGACGATCCTCAGCGTTCCCGAAGGAGACGACAAACCGCTGAAGTACCCGTTGATGTTCACGGTCAGCGACGTGCTGCTCGTAAACAAGATTGATTATCTTCCGTTTTCCGATTTCGACCTCGAGGCTCTCCGCAAACGGGTTCTCGCCCTCAATCCTCAAATCCAAATCTTCGAAGTTTCGTCGAAAACGGGACAGGGATTCGATAAATGGGCCGCGTGGCTCGGCAGCGAGGCTGAGAACTTCATTTCGGCTCCCGGTATGTCGCGCCCGATGGTGGGTAAATTTACTTCGGTTTCGCGCTGTTAGCGCGAATTTCTCCTTGAGAATTCGAATCCGCGTCTGCCGCCCTGCGCGGTCATCCGAAGCAGTTTTGCTTTAACCCGACGGTGCATGTTCCTTGCATAAGATTCTCTTCAATCGCTTGCATCGCTGTTGTTCGAGGGGTTCGATTTGACCATGACAGTCACAGATCCAGTGGAGGCTGATAAAAACCAGCCCCGCTATCCCGGTATTCCTTCCGTCACTGACGGCAGCGGCGCCGTCGTATGGGTTGAAACGCACGTCTCCCAAGGCGCGTGCGTCTACCCCATCACCCCGTCGACCAATATGGGCGTGAGCTATGCGGAAGCCGCGGCGAACGGCCAGCATAATCTGTGGGGCGAGCCTCTCGTCTTCACCGAGCCTGAATCGGAGCATTCCTCTGCCTCCGCCGCTGAAGGATTCGCTCTGTCGGGCGGGCGCGTCACCAATTTCACGAGCGGCCAGGGCCTTATCCTGATGAAAGAGGTCCTGTTCACGATTAGCGGCAAGCGCCTGCCGGCCGTCTTCAATATCGGAGCCCGTGCGTTGACGAGCCAGTCGCTCAATATCCACGCCGGCCACGATGACGTGATGGCCGTCGCGGACGCCGGATGGGGGATGTTGTTTGCGCGCAACGCCCAGGAGAGCGCCGACCTCGGATTGATTTCACGACGCGTCGCCGAGGATACGCGCACCCCCTTCTTCAATATCCAGGATGGATTTCTTACCACCCACACGCTTGAGAGCGTGCGATTGCCTGAGCCTGAATTCATGCGCGAGTTCGTCGGCTCTCCGGCGAGCAAGCTGCTCAACCTGATGGACCCCGGGCATCCGATGCAATCGGGTCCGGTACAGAATCAGGATTCGTACATGAAGGGCAAGATTGCCCAGCGCTATTTCTACGATCGAGTCGAGCATGCGCTAACGCGCGCGATGAAGGAGTTCAGCGCGGCCACCGGTCGTGCCTACTGGCTGATCGATTCATACCTGATGGACGACGCGCAGTACGCGATCGTTGCGATGGGTACGATGGCGGAGACCGCAATGGCGACGGCAGCGTATCTGCGTCGCGAGACGGGTTTGCGATGCGGAGTTGTCACCGTCATCAGCTTCCGTCCGTTTCCGGGTCCGCAGCTCGTGGCGGCGCTTGCGGGATGCGACCGCATAGCGGTGATCGAGCGGATGGATAATCCGCTTGCGGAATCGAATCCGCTCGCGGCTGAACTGAAGGCCGCGTTCTCCGATGCAGTCAGTGGACATCCGGCGTATACGACGCCGGCGCGAGTTCCGGAAATCTTCTGCGGCTCGGCGGGACTCGGAGGACGCGACGTTCGACCGGGCGATCTGGCTGCCGCATTCGACAATCTCGTCAAAGGCAACAAGCGCTATTTCGTTCTCGGAATCGACCATCCCCTGGCTCTCGAGCGCACGTCCGATCCCGACGTGCGTCCGGCGGGCGCTTTCAGTATGCGCGGCTATTCCATCGGCGGTTACGGATCGGTGACCACGAATCGGATGATCGCGACTCTTGTGGCCGAGATGCTCGGGTTGAGCGTCCAGGCGTTCCCGCTATACGGCTCGGAAAAGAAAGGCTTGCCGACCAACTATTTTCTTACCGCGGCGAATGAGCCGGTTCGCACTCATTGCGAGCTCGAGCATGTCGAATTCGTACCGCTCAACAACGTAAATGCCTTCGCGCTCGGCAATCCGCTTTCGGGAATATCGAAGGGAGGAACTGTCTTCCTCCAGACCTCGAAAACCGATCCTGAGGACGTATGGAACGGGATCCCGGAATACGCGCGGCGCACAATAGCGATGCGCAACTTGCGCGTGATCTATCTCGACGCCGCGAAAATCGCCGAAGAAATATCGAGTCGGCGCGATTTGCAGATACGCATGCAGGGCATCGTGCTGCTGGGTGTCTTCCTGCGCTCGATGCCCTATCTACAGACGCTGGCGATGCCCCAAGACGAACTTTTTAGTCGTGTCGAAGGCGCCATCCGCCGCTACTTCGGACGTCAGGGCGAACAGGTTATCAAGGACAACATGGCGTGCGTGCGACGCGGTTACGATGAGATCAAGGAAATTTCCCGCGCATTGATCGCGGATAAAACCACCGTGAGCGCGGCCGCTGGAGTTTGATCAAGATGTCAGAGCAGATGGCGAACGCGCCCGCCAACGGCGCATCGGAAGAGACTCAGACGCGGATCGACGGCGAGATGGCCGCGGCGGATCCGTTTGGCGCCGATCCCGCCGGATACGTCGCCGATTTCAACAATCGCATCATGGAAGCCTACGCGCGCAGCGCAGGCTCGACGGAACTTGACGCTGACGCCGGGACTGCACGTTCGCTGATACCTCCTGCAACGGCCGCTCTGCGCGATTTCTCGTATATCGGCAGCGAGCTTCCGCGCCTCGTCGAAGGCGCATGCGTCGGATGCATGGAATGCGTGACCGAGTGCCCCGATACTGCAATCGTCGCGAAGGTTGTCGACGAGCCAACGCTCGAGTCGCATCTGCGCGAGGTCGCGGATTTGGACCAACGCGACTGGCTGCGCAAGCAATTCACTGCGACGACGAAATACTACGAAGCCGTTAAGAAACGCGGTGAAACGCCGGGGATGTTCGGGCTCTTTATCGATCCGGCTAAGTGCAAGGCGTGCGGAGAGTGCGTGACCGCGTGCGGCGATCACAAGGCGCTCGAGATGGTGCACAAACAGCCCGATGACGTTCCGCGACTGCGGCGCGGGTTCGATTTTTTCACACGGCTCCCTCAAACGCCGTCGCGCTTTATCCGCGAGAAAGTTCTCGCCGACATGATGCTAAGTCTCGACCGCAGCATGCTCTACGTAGGCGGCGCGGGTTCGTGTCCGGGATGCGGCGAGGGAACCGCAATCAGGATGATGCTCGCCGCGACCGGATTCGTAAACGGTCCCGACAGCGCAGCGATCGTTGCGGCGACCGGATGCAATACCGTCTTCGGCTCGACCTATCCCTACAATCCCTTCAAGGTGCCGTGGACGAATTCTCTGTTCGAGAACGCTCCGGCGGTGGCGATGGGCGTGCGGCTGAGATGGGACCAGATGGGGTGGAAGTCCAAGCGCGTATGGGTCATCGGCGGTGACGGCGCGCTCTACGATATCGGCTTCGGCTCGCTCAGCCGGATGCTCGCGTCAGGAATGGACGTAAAGGTGCTCGCTCTCGATACGCAGGTCTACTCGAACACCGGCGGACAGACCAGCACGGCGAGTTTCACCGCACAGCCTTCAAAGATGTCGCCTTTCGGCAAGGCGGTAGCGGGAAAGCAGGAGCGTCGCAAAGAGCTTGGCGTAATCGCGATGATGCATCCCGATGTCTTTGTAGCGCAGACCACGTGCGCCCATATCAATCACTTCTATCGCGCGATCATGGATGCGAACTCTTTTCATGGGCCGGCCGTTATCAACGTCTATGCGACGTGTCAGCCGGAGCATGGAGTCGCCGAGGACTGCTCTGTGGTACAAGCGCAGCTCGCGGTCGAGAGCCGTGCGTATCCGCTGTTCGTCCA
>DASPQU010000073.1:0-3463 GCA_035624805.1 Binataceae bacterium (SeqCode)
AGCATCTCGGGTCGCGATACCGAGTACTCGCGAAACAGTTCCGACAGTGATGCGGCCAGCTGAAACAGCCGGAGCTCCTGGTCTGACTGCTTCGCCGACCCTGCATCCGCATACGCTGTTATCGCAGCGATCGAATCCTCACCGCCGTCACGCATCGCGCGCATACATTCAAAGAGGACGATTCGCAGTTCACCGCTTTCGAGAACCGCGATGCTTTCGTTGCTGGCGCGGTCGATCGTTTCGCGCAGAAAGCGCCGAAGAAACGGAAACCGCAGATTCGCGGCGACGCCGAGGCGCGCCGACACGCGAAGTTTGATGAATTCTTCGATCGCTCGATTCGGAACGATTATCGAAAACGGCGCCAGCGGGGTGCGGCGTTGATGCCTATCGACCGCATCGGCAAGCGGCGCAACAAGCCGCTCAAGCTGATTCGAATAGTGAAGGAAAATCATCCCCCGCGCGCATCCTCACGACGAAACTCGTCGTCAGCAGGAAAGGTGGCGAGTATATCAGATTCGGATTGTTAAGATCAGATGTGTGCGCCTTGAGCGGGCGCGCTCGCCGTCGAGCGTGATTGGCGCCTGACGACGCGCCGGCGACAATAGGGATGCTCATCGGCGAAATAATCGATCAGCCTTCCGCCGTGCTCGATCAAAACGCGAGGCGCCATGATTCGGTTTCGGCGCATCTCGGCGACGATATCGGCGGCGCGCCACTGCGGCGGGATGATTACGACATCGGGCGGGTGGCTCTTGAGCCAGTCGCGCGGGCGGATCTCCTGGCCCATCCCGGGCACAAATTTCCCGGCCTTGCATCCATCCGAATCCACGACGATCGAAAAGCGCCGGGCGTCGAGCCCGTAGTAGTTTATGAAGGCCGCTGATTTTCCCGTACCGCCCCATACGGCGACGCAAGCGCGACTCGCCGCGAGTTCGTCAAGCTGCCTGCGAATCGTGACACGTGCGGATTTGGCGCTGGTTGCAAATGTTTGTGCGAAGTCCGCGATCGCCGTCGCCTTCGCCTCGGCGCCCAGGACGACATAGCCGTAGATGACCTCGCCGCCGTAGCCGCGACCCACCTGGATCGTTCGCAAGCCGCATCGCGACAACATCGTGCGAAACGACTGGGACGTGAACTGCGAATTATGCTCGTAATAGAAATCAACGGTACGGCCATGTGCGAGAGCGCGATCGATACAGGGCACTTCGAAATACGCGAGTTGTTCGCGCCCCAGGCGACCCGCGCAGAACGCGATGCGCTGGAGGAATCCGAGAGGGTTGGCGAGATGTTCAAGGACATGGCGGCTGATAATCAGATCGGGCCGCAGTTCCTCAAGGTGAACGGCCGGATCAAAAAGTTCGGATCGCAGCTCGACGCCACCAGGCGCTTCGATGGCCCCGTGAGGATCGAAGCCGACAAATCGTCCGTTCGGACGCGCACCGGCAAGGGCCTCTCCGTGCCCGATTTCGACGACCGTTGGACGTTGGGGTATTCGACCCAGTATCCCCTTCATCGTGCGCGCGATGAACTTTGACCACGACACACCGCGGTTGAACATCAAATTGGGCTTGTTCGTGTACGGAACCTCGGCGTAGTCGAAACCCGGATTGAACACATGGCCGCATCCGACGCATCGCACGAACGCGGTCGGCAACCGTTTCATCTCATGCGCTTGTGATCGTGATTCAGGCCATCCCAGCGTCGCCAGAGGCTGATTGCCGCCGTAAAAGAACGGCGCCGCCACATGATGGCCGCACGCCGGGCAGGCCGCCTCCAGAACGGCGCCGGGGGACTCAAAACCGTCCGTCACAGCCGGTTCCATCCGGTAAGCGCCTGGCCATTTCCATGCGCGCTCACGGCCGCGAACAGAAAATCCTCGAGCTCCGCGACCGCGATTTCGTCTTCGAACAGAATTGGCGCCCGCTGCACGATTTTCGCGCGCATCGCGGAGCGCCAATCGGCGTCGCACGCAAGCCTGATTGCGAGATCGAGGTATTGGCGCGGATCGGTGGCGATCAGATCGCCCATCCCCATTTGCTCGTAACACGCCATCGTTACGCGCCCGCGCATGAACTCTCCCGGATATGTGACGATCGGAAGACCCGCGGCAAAAGCTTCGTAGCTGGTATTGCCGCCGCCGAAATGAAGCGGATCCAAAAGCACGTCGGCGACCTTCAAAAACCGTATGAAATCGCGCTGCGATATCCGAGGTGCAAAAACGATTCGATTTGAAACGTCCGGACCCGCAGCCGCGATTCGCGCCGCGAGCGTCCTGGTCCAGTTCGGATGGATTCCCGCGATCAGGACGATCAGCGCGTCGGGATCGCGCCGAAGCAATTGCGCGAGTATCGCGTCGAAGTCAGGATGAAATTTGAAAAGGCTGTGAGGACACGCGTAGATATGAGCCCGCTGGGGAAATCCCAGTTGCTCGCGCGATAACGCCGCAATCCCGGCGTCGGGTCGCACATAATACGCGGGCAGCCGATCCAGGCATATCAGTCGCTCCGAGTAATGTGACTGCGCATCGGCGGGTTCGGCGGCGCGCGCCGAAAGAAAATAATCGATCGTCGGAATTCCGGTGGTCACCGGATGTCCCCACCCCACACACTGAACGGGAGCCAGTCGCGCGAAGGCGAGGAAATAGCAGAGCGGGTCCATTCCGATCTCCGGATAAAAGATCGCGTCAAGGCCCGCATCCGCGATCATCTGGCGCGCCACGAAAAATGCTCGCGGCAGTTCCACAACGCGCTCGCAGGCCCGGTCCACGGCGAGCGCCAGATCTTCCCTGTCATGCGGAGGGCGAAACAGAACGACCTCGAAACGTTCACGCCAAAGCTTTTCGATCAGTCCGCGATAGAGCTTTGAAATCGTGTTCTCGCGAAAGTAGGAGCAAACGATGCCGAGGCGAATGCGCCGTCCGAGAGCGGGCGCAGGCCTGCGATTGAGACAATGCGGCGCGGTCCAGTTCAAGTTGCGGCATATGCGCGAATGGAAATCGGCGCTCGCATGCTGCACCTTCAGGTCGTCGAGACCATGATAGGCGAGGTAGAAATTCGTCATCCCGATCTCTTCCATGGGATCGTCGATGCGCGCGCCCTCGGATACCAGCGTCTGGAGGCCCGCCAGTGTTCTTTGGCGATTTCGAATGACGTCGTCGCGCGACTGCACGATGACCGGCTGCGTCAATGCAGATTTGACGCGCGCCGACCAGCTGTCAGGATGGCGTCGGGCGATATCGTCATACGCCGCGACCGCGGGCAGGAAGAACCCTTGAATTCGCAGCAGGTCCGCCGTCTTCGCGAGCGCCTGTGGATGGTCGGGATCCAGCGCAAGGGCGCGCCGCGTGCATACCAGTGCGTCCTCGGTGCGATGGCCCGCGAAGAGGGCCGACGCCAGGTCCGACCATGTATCAGCACAGCACGGATCAATCTCAAGCGCACGCCGGTAGTGATCGATGGCCTGG
>DASPQU010000074.1:0-2815 GCA_035624805.1 Binataceae bacterium (SeqCode)
TTCGGAGGCGAGTCGTCCGATTCCGGGCCAGTTGAAAACGGTTTCCGTCAGCACCACTCCCGACAGCAATCCCGCGAGATCGAGTCCGGCCAGCGTGACGAGCGGAAGGAGCGCGTTCGCCATGGCGTGTCGCGTCATCACCTCACGTTCCGAAAGTCCCTTCCCGCGCGCGGTTCGGATGTAATCCTGGCGCATCGCATCGGACAGGTTCGTATGCAGGATGCGCGAGTAGTATCCCGCGGAGCCGAGCGCGAGCGTGATTGTCGGCAGAATCAAACTTTCCCATCCGTCGAATCCGCCGAGCGGAAAAGTTCGCGTGGCCGCCGCCGCTCCCATGAGGAGCAAAGTGCCGAGCCAGAAAACGGGAATCGACACCATCGCCAGCGACAACGCGAGCAGCAGATGATCGGGAGCGCGCCCGTGCCACGCAGCCGCCGCGACGCCCATCAGGATTCCTAGAATCAGCGACGCGACCATTGCCGCAGCCGCAAGAATAGCGGTTGCGGGAAATCGCGACGCGATCAGATGCATCACGCTTTCGCGCCGGATGTACGATCGTCCGAGGTCGCCGTGCGCGGCGCGGAAGGCATAGCGCGCGTATTGGATATACACGGGCTGATCCAAGCCGAGCTCGTGGCGAATCGTTGCGAGCGTTGCCGGGTCGGCCTTCGCTCCCGCCATCGCGACGGCAGGATCCGCAGGAATCAGAAAGGCGATCGCAAACGTGATTAGCGAGGTTCCGATCAGAACGACGACCCCGAAAACAATCCGACGGACGAGATAGGTCAGCATCGAATTTCAGCCTTCGAGCATTCCCCGAGCCATGAGTTCGCTTCCGAGATGTGCGATGGCTCGCTCGCGATGACGCATCGCAGCCGGGTCGCTCGCTGTAGAATCCAGAGCCGCGCGCTCTTCAGGGCGAAGCGAGGCGACGACTTCGTCGAGCGCGCGAAATAATGCGTAGTCGGCTTCGTTTCGATTCACGGCTTTGCGCAGCGCTTCATAGAGCGCAACGAAAGCAACGCTCGATGAGAAACGGAACGGGCTATTCAAGCTCGTAGGTCAGCATGACCGTCGCTGACACCGTGATTTGCGACGGCTCGATCGGCGTTGGCGCGGCCTCGGCCGCCATCGCGCGCGCCATCCCCGGAATCGGCACTATTGGACGCGATTGCGGCAGCGTGGACGCCTTGAACACGCGTTTGAGTTTGACGCCGAGCGCCCCGGCGAGCGCGGCGGCTTGCGCCTTCGCGTCGTTGGCAGCTTTTTCGATTGCCTCGCTGCGCGGTTTTGTGTCGTCGCGGATGGAAAAATTGAGATAGTTGATGCGGTTGGCGCCCGTGGCGATCGCGCCGTCGATCAGCGATCCGAGAATCGAAAGCTCCCCCGTCTCGACGCTGATCGAGTTCTGCGCAACGTAACCTACAATCGACGGCTTCTGATGAGGCTCCGGCTGGCTGTAATCGGGTGACAGCGAATAATCTCCTGTCCAGACCTGCCCCTTGTCTCCCAAGCGGTTTTTCAATTCGCCGACGACCTTTTGCACAAGCGCAGCATTGCGACTCGAGCATTGCTCGGCGGTCGTGGCGCGCGTTTCGATCTGAAGGCTTAAGAACGCGACGTCCGGAGCGGCGCGCACCTCGCCGGTTCCGCTGACTTCGATCGTCGGTGTTTCGGCGACGACCGCAGTCGGTTGCGCCAGAGCGCGGGAGGCGAGCGTGAGCGCGAATGTCAGCACGGACGCAGGAACAAGAACGCGAGTTCGGAAAAGCATGATGTCCCCTCTACGGCGCGTTGATTCCGTTGGATAATATCCCCAGACTGTACCGGTTGACGAGACGGAGACGACGCGGTCTGCCCAATGGCGAACAAACCCGATGAAAAGAAAGTCACTCCGCGAAGCCAGGATTTCGCGGCGTGGTACAACGAAATTGTGTTGCGCGCGGAGCTTGCCGACTATTCGCCGGTGCGCGGATGTATAGTGTTCAGGCCCGACGGCTTCGCGATCTGGGAGGCCCTGCGCGACGAACTCGATCGGCGCATCAAAAAGACCGGCGCGCGCAACGCCTATTTTCCGCTCTTTATCCCGCAAAGCTTTCTGAGCAAGGAGGCCGAGCACGTCGAAGGATTCGCGCCCGAAGTCGCGGTCGTCACGCATGGCGGCGGCAAAGAGCTTGAAGAGCCGCTGGTAGTGCGTCCGACCTCAGAGACGATCATCAACCATATGTTTGCGCAGTGGATTCACTCGCATCGCGATCTGCCGCTGATGGTGAATCAATGGTGCAACGTCGTGCGATGGGAGATGCGCACGCGCGTTTTCCTGCGCACGGCGGAGTTCCTGTGGCAGGAGGGTCATACCGCGCACGCGACCAGCGAGGAAGCTCAGCGCGAGACGCTCACCATGCTCGAGGTGTATCGGACGTTCGTCGAGGATTTCCTCGCCGTCCCGCTGATCGTCGGACGCAAGAGCGCTGCCGAACGCTTCCCAGGCGCCGACGAGACCTACACGATCGAAGGCCTGATGGGCGACGGTCGCGCACTGCAGTGCGGAACCTCGCATTTTCTAGGGCAGAACTTCGCCAAGCCGTTCGGAATCCAGTACCTCGACGATAACAATCAGATGCAATACGCGTGGCAGACGAGCTGGGGTGTTTCGACGCGGCTGCTCGGCGCGATCATCATGGTTCACGGGGATGATCAAGGGCTGCGGCTGCCGCCTGCAGTCGCTCCCACGCAGGTCGCGATCGTCCCCATTTGGCGAAAGGCCGAAGAGGGCGAAAAGGTGATCGCCGCCGCGAAGGAAATCCAAGCTGCC
>DASPQU010000075.1:0-7884 GCA_035624805.1 Binataceae bacterium (SeqCode)
GGCGCAGCGGCGTCGATAACGAGATCGGAAAACCGATCGGTTCGCGATTCGTGTCCGCATGCTCCGACCCTACTCTCGATGGCTATGGGCATTATCGCTACGACCACGAGGGGACGCCCGGGCGTCGCGTGATGCATATCAAAGGCGGAGTGATGTGCGAGTTCATGAACTCGCGTACTACGGCCGCGGCGCTCGGCGTCGAGCCCAACGGCTCCGCACGCGCGAGCGAGGTCTATCACGTGCCGCTGATACGAATGTCGAACACGTTTTTCATGCCGGGCGCAAACGCGCCGGAGGAGATCATAGGCGAGGTCGAGCACGGCTATTACGTATGCGGCCACGCGATTCCGTCGATCGCGGAGTCGCGCGAGAACTTTCGCATCTCGGCGCGGCGCATTTACGAAATCGATCGCGGGTGCCTCGGGCGGCTGTTCCGATCGGGCAGTGTGATCGGCGATTCGAAGCGGTTTTTCCTGAACGTCGACGCCGCCGGAAATGATCTGAAGTTCGTGGCGATCCCGAATTGCGGCAAGGGGCAGCCGATGCAGGTGAAGCGGATGTCGAACGGCGGTCCCACGATGCGATCGCGGGCGCGGTTGGGCGGCGGATGATGCTAAAGCTGACGGACCTTAAAGCTTTCGTCCGCGAAGCGGAGTCGGTTGTCGCTCGCGATCGCGAGGTCGCGAGCTTCGAAATTTACGCGAGCTCCTCGGACAACGTCGTTGCGCGCCTCAACTACACGTCCGATATTCCGTGTCGCGGTGTCGAGGAATTGAAATCGCACAGCGCGTCGGGTTTCCAGATTCGTGTACAAGGCTGCGCTGACGCGCATTCGATCGGCGTTGCGCATGAAACGGGAGCGTTGAGCCTCGAAGTCGTCCGCGCGGCGCTTGCGCGCGCGCATAGCTCGACAATTAGCGATCCGGAATTCCCCGGGTTTCCGACCGAGCCGCGGATATTTCGAGTTTCGCCCTCCGAGTCCTCCGATCTGATGCGCGGTGGCGAGCGCGCCGTCGCCGCAGCCGCATGGCGAATCATCCGCGGCGGGGCCGACGTATTCGCTCGCAGCCGAGCGGCGAAGGTCGACGGCCCCGGATTCATCCTGGGTGGCGACATCACTTTGATTCGCGACCGGATCGCTCTCGCGTCTTCGAATTTCTCTGACATCCGCTTGGACCAGAGCGCACATTTCAGCTCATCGATCGCCGTGCTGATCGAGAGCCGCGACGGCAAGGGTACGGCCTCAGCATCGGGATCGACTCTGCGTGCGATGAATGAGGTCGCCGATCGCCTCGGCTGCGACGCCACGCGCCGCGCTCTTGCGTTGACCCACGGCGCGCGTCCGGATAGCGGCTCGTATCGCGTCGTGCTGGGTCCGCAACCGGTCGCTGAAATTCTCAACTATATGATCATGGGTTCGCTCACGACCGGAAGCTTCCATGCGGCGAGTTCGGCATACCAGGGACGATTCGGCGATCTAGTGATGGATGCACGCCTTAACCTCACTGACGAGCCGATGCTTCGCGGCGGAGCGATCGCTCGCAGAATCACTTGTGAGGGCCTGCCGACGAAACGGGTCAAGCTCATCAGAGATGGGAGGCTCGTCGGACTGCTGTCGAATTTCTATGACACGCATCGGCTGGCGCACGACAAGCATCGCGACGAAAAGCTCGGACCGAAGGCCGACGGCGCAGAGTTTAGCCCCTCCAGCGGATATCGATTGGGCGAAGGCGGCGGACGCAGATTCGATCAATCGCCGGGCAGTGCGGGAACGAACGTCGTGATGCGTTCGCGCGCCGGCGTCTCAGAAGCCGAATTGATCCGCCGGGTCCGCGACGGGCTCTATATCGGGCGTGTCTGGTACACCTACCCGATCAACGGGCAAAGGGCGGGTGATTTCACTTGTACGGTCAGCGGCGACTCTTACGTGATTCGCAATGGACGACTCGCGGAACCGATCGCGGCCAACGCCTTGCGAATCAATTCGAATGTCAATTCGCTGCGCGAGATCCTCGTGGCGGAGAATCGTGCACGACACGCGACCGTATGGGGTTCCGCCGAGGCATATCGCGTACCCGCCATCGCGATCGAAGCGCTGCAATTTTCGTCAGTCCAGCATCCGCGCAGCCAGCCGATCGCCAGCGTATTTTCGCCTTGAAGCCTCATTGGCGCGATGCGATCCTGCTTGGGCCGGGAGGTCCTCCGCTATGGCTCCTGATGCTGGCATGGGATCGTATCCGCTGGTCGCGTTCGTTGCGGCTACCGACGGGGATCGAGCGAAGGATTTCTACGGGAATCGGCTCGGGCTGCGCCTGACGCTCGAGAACCTGCCGTTCGCACTCTTTTACGACGCCCACGGAGTCAGTCTTCACGTTCAGCTTGTTCGCGAAATGAAGCCCGCGCCGTATACGGTCCTCGGTTGGGACGTTCAAGACATCGCGCGAACGATAGAGGATCTTGCCGCAGTCGGCATCACGCCCGAGCGTTTTGCGGGACTCGAACAGGATGAACTTGGCGTATGGACGTCGCCGACGAGCAAAGCCAAAGTCGCGTGGTTCAAGGACCCGGACGGGAACGTGCTTAGTATCGCCGAGTTCCCGCGTTAGGCGGCGTCACGATACCTTCTTGCCGTCCTTGTAAACTTCTTCCCAGTTACGAATACCGTCGGGGCCCCATCGCTTCCACACGCCGTCGGGCTGGCCGTCCTTATACTGGCCCTTGGCCGAAATCTGGCCGTTGATGTACCAGCCGATATGTTCGCCTTGCTGCACGCCGTCGCGATAGTGGTCGATCGATTTCTTTTCCCCGGTCTCGTAATAGGTCTTCCACTCGCCGTCCTGTTTGCCGTCCTTGTATTGGCCCTCGATCATCTTGCCGCCGCTGTCGGTCCAGAAGATGAAGAGGCCGTCCTTGACGGGCTGACCGCCGATCGTCTTTTCGCACCAGACTTCCTGACCATTCGGAGGCGGTTCGCCTTTGAGAACGTCGCCGGCCGGACACGAATAGGTCTCGCCACTCTTACATCCCGCGACGCCGATACAGAGCGCGAAGATGAGGAAGCCATGTGCAAGCAAGTTCCGGTTCATTCGCAGATAGGGCATGTTAGACGAGAGCGGGAACGCACTATGCGCTCCCGCTCTTTCTTTTCGTTGCAGTGGCGACTCGCGCCCAGCCTCAGGCTCCCGTCGAGCCGAGCAAGTTGCCTCCGAGCGTCGCGTTGCCGACGCTTGTATCGCCAATCACATTGACCAGCGCCGGCTTGCCCGATTTGAAGGTACGCTCCAGCGCGGGAACGATTTCGTCGGGTGAGCGCACCAACTCGGTATGGCAGCCCATCTCGGCGAAGATCTTGTCGTAGCGAATCTCGGGCAGCATGTTGAACGGGTCGGTCTTGCCAGCAAGGCCGGGCATCTGGTCGAAGTTCGGTCCCCACGAGCTGTTGTTCCAGAGGATCGTGGCGACTGGAAGGTTGTAGCGAGCCGCGGTTTCCATATCGAAGCCGCCGATTCCGAGTCCGCCGTCGCCTGCGATCACCACGACCTGCTGACCGGGACGCGCAAGCTGCACCCCGATTCCCATGCCGACGCCGTGGCCGACGGGAGCTAGAGGGCCGGCATCGACGACCGCGCCCATGAATCGGCACGTGAACGCGCGACTCATCCATCCCGAAAGCGTGAAACTGTCGATTACAGTGGTCGCGTTCTTGTCCATTACCTTGATGAGGTCGTCGGACAAACGCGCCGGATGGATCGGTTTGTTGCTCGCGACCTTTGCGTTCTGCTCGCGAATCTGATTGTCGAAACGTGCACGCGTCGCTTGGACTTCCTTGACCCATTCTGAGCTTTTGTTTTTCGAGAAATCGAGCTTGAGCTCCTTGATGCGATTGATCATCTGGCGCAGGACCAACTTGCAGTCGCCGACGACCGGAACGTCCGCATTGACCTGCCATCCGATGCGCGTCGGTGTCGGATCGACCTGGATATACTTCGCCTTGTCGGTCCATGTAGGAGGCTGTCCAAAATGCTCGCCGCTCCAGAAGCGGAATCCGAGCGCGAGAACAACGTCGGCGCGTCCTGTGAAGGGCTTCTTGAAAGCGCCGCGAATCGCGAGTGGATGCTCTTCGGAAACGGCGCCCTGTCCCGCACGGCGCGCGTAAACGGGAATATTCGTCAGTTCAACGAACTCGCGCAGCTCGGGGCCGGCGCTCGACCAGAACAGTCCGTCGCCGCCCGCAATAAGTGGACGCTCGGCGGCGTGCAGGAATTCGATCGCGCGATCGATCTTCGCCGGATCTCCGGCTGAGCGCACATCGTCGGTTGTGAAGCCGCGCGCTCCTTTGCGCTGACGGGCGTCGTCTTCGTGATGGTAGAGGATGTTTTGCGGAATCTCGAAAAGCGCGACTCCCTGCGGCGGAGAGATCGCTTCGCGAAACGCGGAGCGAAGGTCGAATTCGATCGAGGTCCAATCCGTAACGCGCTTTGTAAACTTCGAGAAGCTTTTGACGACTTCGGAGCCGTAGGCTTCCTGGAACGATCCGAGATGATCTTCGGTGTTCGGATGCTGGCCGGAGATGCATACTACGGCGCTGTTCGTCAGGCCCGCTACGCACAACCCGGTGACCGCGTTGGTCAGGCCGCATCCCGCTGTAACCATACATACGCCGGGCTGACCTGAGATTCGCGCGTAAGCGTCCGCAGCATAGGCGGTAGCCTGCTCGTGACGCATATGAATCATCTTGATGTCGTGCGATTTGAGCTGCGCCAGAATCGGGAACAGGTGTCCGCCGTTAATCGTGAAACAATAGCGGACCTTGTTCTCGCGCATCACGCGCGCGATGAGCTCGCCGCCGTCGACTTTCGCCATGTTGGAACCCTCCGTTGTGCTGCAAAACGGAATCCTTGCACATTTCACGCGTGAGCGAAAATGCGCGGAAGATACTTCCGAATCGCGTGCCGATATCGTTCGTGCGAAAAACCGATGGCGTCGGTTCTCTTGATCGTACAGTGTCGTGGATGCAAGGTTAGTCAGATCGCGCCGAACAGCGAAGTAATGGCGTACAAGCGTAAAGAGTCCAATTTGCTAAAAGGCTTAACCTGGGTCGTGGCGTTTGCGGTTTTTATGATTCAAGCCGCGACCCCAGCCAGGGCGGACGATCTGGTTGATTCTCTCAACCCGAACAATTGGCAATGGCCGAAGCAGTTCTCGCCGACGAATCCGGACACGTGGCCGTTCATCCCTGTTCCTGAAATCGCAACCGATCCGAACGGGGGCACGACCGGCGGTATCCTCGCCGCATTTCTGTTTACCAACAAGGATCATCAGATAACATCGATTTTCGCGCCCGATATCGTGAACAATACGACTCTGGGCTCAGGCGGGAACTTTCGTTACCTGGCCTATCCTTCGGACAATACTCAGTGGTACCTCGTTGCCGGCGCGCAGCAAACGAGAGCGCGCAGGGTCGATTTTGATTTTCAAACCGGACGCACCCATCGCCAGCTGCTGTCCTTCGAGGGGCGATTCTATTTCGAGAAGGATCCAACGGAGCGATTTTACGGCGTCGGCAACGATTCGAGCCAAGGCAACGAAACCAACTACACGACAAACCAGGTTTACGGCTACGGATCGCTCGGGTTGAATCTGTCGGAAGACCTGCAGATTTCGGCGGCACTGCGTCCGCGGCGTGTGAGAATCGAGAACGGCGCATTCACCAATCTGCCCGGAATCTGGCAGATATTCCCGAACCAAAAGGGCCTTAACGGGGGCAGCGAGGTTCCCTTGCGTCTGATGTTGTCCTACGACACGCGCGATTCGGTCGATATTCCGCGCCAGGGCGGTCTTGCGCTCCTGTATGGAACGCTCGCCGACCGAAGCATGGGCAGTTCGATCTCATACACCCGCTTCGGTGGCGAATTGCGTCGTTTTCTTCCCCTTAACGACAAAATCACCATCGCCGGGCATCTGTTTATCGAGTACGAACCCGTATCCGGCGAAATTCCATTTTGGTCGATGGCGCGACTTGGCGGCCAGGAGGCGCTTCTGACTGATCAGCAGACCTTGCGCGGTTACGGAGCGGGCCGGTTCATCGATAACAATCTCTCGGTCGGCAACATCGAAGTGCGCACGCGCATCTGGGATCACGATATCTTCGGAACTCACGGGATCCTGGAATTGGCGCCATTCCTCGAAGCTGGAAGGGTCGCCCACAACGTCGGTTTCGATCCTTTCGAGGAGCTCCACACCGTCGGCGGAATCGGATTCCGAGGTATCGCCGAGCCTTTCGTCGTCGGTTTCGTTGATGTGGGCTACGGTGGAGAAGGCGTCGCGGTTTTCTCCGGCATCAATTATCCGTTCTGACAGCCTTAGTTTCTCTCCGCCTGCGGCCGTTCAAAGCAGCAGTCAATTCCACGCCGTCGGTCGGAATTTCATCAGGAAGTTTCACCACTGCGCTAATCGAATCTCTCGACGCAGGTTAAGTGAATATTTGAGCCTGCCTGTCGCGTCGAATTGTTAAGTACGCCTTACGGAGGACCAACCATGAAGCCCAAACGTTCACTTGGGTTTGCTATCGCAGTTTCAGCCGGACTCGCGATGGCTCTGCTTCCGGGATTGTTTGCCAAGGCCGCGGAGAACTCACCGAATCGCGAAGAACTGATCCGGAAGCTTCAGGCGCAGGAGCAGAAGTACGAGCAGGACGAGAAGTACTGGTCGCAGGAACCGATTACTCAGCAGGATTACGAAGTTCAGGAAGCGAAGCTCAAACAGGTCATCGCAGAACTGAAAAGCGGTCAGTCGGTTTCCAAACAGGAAATCGAGGCGGCGACCAGGCGCGTGAAGACGCCGTATTGAACGACAGCTCGCGCGCGTGGCAGTGCGACGGCGGTCAGCGGCGACGCGCCCGGATCTTGCGTTCGTAGATTTTCGCGTACTTCAGGAACACATAGAACGCCGAAGTCATCGCGACATAGAGGCCGCGCGCGCCGTCGCGAAACCCTCCGCGCAGAAAATAGGTGTTGAAAAACCGCCATGTCGGATTCGCGAGCATCTGGATCGGCGTGAATACAGTCGGTTGGATCTCATTAGCTGATCGTGTCGAGAATCGATTAATCGTCGAAACATGGTCGGCGATGTCTTTGTAGCTGAAGTGTAAAATCGAACCGCGGAGCCGACCGACCTTGCCGTCGACCAGTACCTTGTCGTGTGGATCAAGGCCGCCGATACGTCCGCGATCACGGCGAAACAAACGTATCGGATTGTCCGGATAGAGCGGACGCGTGAAAAAGTGGTCGAGATGGTACAGCACGCGCCGAATCGTATATCCGTCGAGAGCATCGGGCGCGGAGATGGTAGTTAGAATCTCCACGCCAAGATCGTGAGTCGCCTGCTCGTCGGCGTCCATCAACAGTACCCAATCACCGGTCGCCCGGTCGAGCGCCATCTGCTTCTGCATCAGGTAGTTGGTGAACGCGTGCTGCTCGACCTTCGCTCCCAGTTCGCGCGCGATTTCCACCGTGCGATCGGTGGAGAAGGAATCGATTACGATCTTTTCCGCGCAGAACCACGCGCTGCGCAGACACTGTCCGATTAGCGCTTCTTCGTCGCGCGTGATGACGATCAACGAGAGCGTCGGACGGTTGGTGCTCGGCGCTGCAGCGCTCATACGTTGTTCCCGCCGTCTTGATTGCGATTTCGCGGTGAACCGAAAACGGTCTCGTCGAGCAGGAAGTGCGCCGATGCTTGGCTGGCGAAACGGTAGGCGTCTTCATCCAGACGGCCGCGCATCAATTCCACGCGAATGAACAGGAAATACGTCTGGACGACATCGCTGCGACAGTAGCGATGGATTTCGTCGAGGCGTCCGGCCTCGAAATACTCCTGCACTTT
>DASPQU010000076.1:0-3624 GCA_035624805.1 Binataceae bacterium (SeqCode)
GAACCCGGACTTGAGGTTCCGGAGACCTCCGTGATGTCCTTTTCACTACCGGGGCGATGCAGGACAGACCTGCTTAATTACCAGTCCTGTCGCTCCAACGCTACACGGCTCAAAGCGAATCACCACGAACAAACGCTTGGATCGGAATGACGCCGGGGCGGGCGTGCTTCGGAATTACGCGCCTACGCGGCGCGACCTTCAATGCGTGCAAGCTCGGTGTGACGTCGCTCGGCTTCGGGGCGTGTCCCTCGGATGACCTCGATCATCTCATCGTGAATGCGACCATTGGTCGCGAGGATATTGCCGCCTGCCAAATCGAGCGTCGAGCCGTCCATGTTGGTGGCGCGGCCTCCCGCTTCGCTGACGATCAGAGAGCCCGCCGCGACGTCCCACGGCTTGAGCGAGAATTCCCAGAACCCGTCGGTTCTTCCGCTTGCGACGTAGCACAAATCGAGCGCCGCCGATCCCGTACGGCGCACGCCCTGCACGCGCGTCATGAATTCTTCCCAAAAGCAGAGATAGAAACGCCGGCGTTCGCGCCGATCGTAGGCGAATCCCGTCGCGAGCAGCGCTTCGGCCAGTGTCGTCACCCGACTCACGCGTATCGGAGCGCCATTGAGGAAGGCGCCGCGCCCGCGCCATGCAGTGAAGCACTCCTTGCGCAGCGCGTCGAAGACCACCGCGAAGTCGGTACGTCCGCGATGCGCGTGTGCGATCGATACGCAGAACGCGGGAAATGAATGGACGAAGTTGGTGGTGCCGTCGAGCGGATCGATTATCCATCGATGCTCGCTCTCGTGCTCCGACGCTCCACCTTCCTCGGCGAGGATGGCGTGGGTCGGGAACGCGCGCTGGATGATCTCGATTACCGCGGCCTCAGCACTGCGATCGACCGTTGTTACGAGATCGATGGCGCTGCTCTTGCGGCTGACTTTGGCGCGGTTCAGGCCCTTGAGATGGATACGACCGGCGGCGTGCGCCGCGCGCATCGCAACCTTCTCAAGCTCGTCGCGAATCACGCCGAGAACGATAGCCGAGGCTCGAGCTTACCGCCAGTTTGATGCGCGCGATCTGTGGAAAGATCTCCGTTTACCAGCGCGGCAGTTCCGCCAGGCTGATGCCGAGCGAACTCTTTCCGATGAGCTCGCGCGCCCGCGCATTGGACAGCGGATGATACATTCCGGCGCGAACATCGCGAACGTAGCGCTCCATCGGAAATTTCCGCAACAGTCCGTGCGCGCCGACGGCTTCCGCCAGATGATCGACCGCGCGCACGGCGTTGTTGGTGCCCACATACTTGGGCATCACGGCGCGTGCGAGACCGGCTTCCCCCGTGAAAGCGTTTCGATCGTTCATGTATTCGCGTGCTGTCATCAGCCACAGCGCTCGCGTCTGCGCGATGATCGCTTCGGCTTCGGCGACGGCGAACTGAATTCCGGGCAGGTACTTGATGGGCCGCGGAAGTGCGAGCGGCCTGTGGCGACTGGCGAACTCGCGCGTGAACTTCAGCGCCGCTGTTGCGATGCCGGTGTATATGGCGGCGACCGATAAACTGAACCACGCGAACAGTCCGATCGCATCTTCGTCGAGCGGGCCCGACGCGCGCGACTCTCCCATCGCCATCGACGGAACGCGTACGTCTTTGAGAATCAGATCGTGGCTGGCCGTCGCCCGCATCGCCATCGCATCCCAGGTCTCGACCACCTCCATGCCAGGTGTTCCGCGCGGGATAATGAACGCGGCGGAGCGCAGCGGATTCGTATCCGCCAGCGTCGCCATCACCATGAAAAGATCGATCGCGGGCGAAAGACTGTTGAAGGTTTTACGGCCGTTGATGACGTAGTAGTCGCCGTCCTTGCGCGCAGTGGTCGCGAAGATTCCCCAGTCGCCGCCCGTTTCGGGCTCGCTGATGCCGCCGCCGAGAAGCTGGCGCTGGCGTCCGATCGCCTCGAAAAACATCTTCTCCCGGTCGAGGCCGGTGGCGCGCTCGGCCATCGGTCCCAACCCGAACAAATGCATGTTGATCGCGAGCGTCGTCGAGCCGCATCCTTGCGCGAGCTGCTCCTGGCACAGAATGAAGTCTTCGAGGTCCGCGCCCAAGCCGCCGTAAGCTTCCGGAATCAGAAGGGCGGTGTAACCGGCATCCTTCAGCTTCTGGATGTTCTCCATCGGGAAGCTGGCGTTGCGATCGTGTTCGGTCGCTCGCTTGGCGAAATCAGCGGCGAGTTCTGCCGCAAGTGCGACGAGTTTGTCACGTTTTTCGGACATGTGGTCTCCGGCTGTTTTAAAGCTTCACAAGATTTGATTCGGCATTAGACAATCTGGCGTGCCGATTTGAAGCAACTCTTTTGGGAATCATTTGGCGACGGCCTGCGCCGCCAGCAGACGCTGTGCGTACGGCATGATCGTTGAGAAGAGATCGACCTGCGAATCGAGGCTCTTGCCGAGTCCCGACAGCAGGCCCATCACGCGGCTGACGAGAAGGACGTCCCCGGGAACTTCGACGACAGGATTGCGTTTGAGCTTCTTTGGAAGCTCTTCGGAAAACTCCTGGATCAATTCCTTGTCGGCGTAAGCTTTGCCGCGTTTGACCGTCGATCCGAGAAAGCCCTCGGCCAGCGCCAGAAGAGTATCGGGCGATCCGTCGCGGGTGCGGAATCCCAGTTCGGTGAACGCCGCGACCATCGCGTCGCGATTTCCGCTCAGAATCGCGAACGTGAGCCGCACGATTCCGTCGCGGAAAGCGGGCGGAAAATCCTTTGCGAGGCCGAAATCAAGGAGCACCACGCGAGGCCCGGGCCGCACCAGAATGTTTCCCGGATGCGGGTCGGCATGGAAAAAACCATCACGCAGAATCTGCTCGCAGAATATGTCGATGAGCTTTTGCGCGACTGCATGCTTGTCGATTCCGGCGCGTTCGATCGCGGCGATATCGGTTACCTTGATGCCTTCGAGAAGCTCCATCGTGAGCACGCGGCGGGTCGTGTACTCGCGATACACCTCGGGAACGATAACGTCGGGATCGGTGGCGAAGTTGCGGCGCATCGTCGCCGAGTTCTCCGCCTCGTGGACGAAATCGAGCTCCATCGGAATGTACTTGAGCGCCTCGCGCGCGATGATCGTGAAGTCGAAATCCGGCTCCAGCTTCGCGAGGATACGCAGGACAAACAGCATGTTGCGCAGGTCCGCGCGCACGATTCCGTCGATACCGGGATACTGAACCTTGACCGCGCATCGGCGTCCGTCGCGAAGCGTCGCGCGATGGACCTGCGCAAGGGACGCGGATGCCAGAGGAGTCGGATCAAATTCGCTGAATGTCTCGGCGAGAGGCTTTCCGAGCTCGAGTTCGATTTGCTGGCGAATCATCTCAAACGGTCGCGCCGGCACACGATCGTGCATCCCGCTCAACGTCACAACCCATTCGTCGGGCAGGATATCGGCGCGAGTCGCGATGAACTGCGACGCCTTGATCAGCAATCCTTCGAGACGCAACGCCGTCTTGCGCAGCGCTCGCGCGGCACGCAGATCCTGGCGGCGCAAGACCTCATCCGGATTGCGCGCGCCCAAGCGCTTGCGAAGTTGCGCAGCTTTGTATCCGACGTAGACGCGCGCCGCGAGCCATAC
>DASPQU010000077.1:0-4024 GCA_035624805.1 Binataceae bacterium (SeqCode)
GCGAACGGATGCGCCGTCAACTGGGGCGACGACTTCGGAGGCGACGAGGAGACCATCCTGTCGTCGGAATACGATCGGCCCGTGATGGTGCATCGCTATCCGACGCAGTGCAAAGCCTTCTACATGAAGCAGGACCCGGCGCGGCCCGAAGTCGCCCTGTGCGTCGATATGCTCGCGCCCGAGGGTCACGGCGAGATCATCGGCGGCGGGCAGCGCGAAGACGATTACGAAACGCTGAAGAACAAGATTCTCGCGCACGACCTGCCGCTGGAGCCGTTCAGCTGGTACCTCGATTTGCGCCGCTATGGGTCGGTGCCCCACGCAGGCTTCGGGATGGGAATCGAACGATGCGTCGGATGGATCACGGGAATCCATCACATACGCGAGACGATCCCGTTCCCGCGCCTGATGGAACGCCTCGAACCGTAACGAACCGTCTTCGCCCGCAGCCATAACTGGGCGGGCTCCATTGCTCACCCTTTGCGGTAAATGGGCGGCTGCGCGAGTATTGACGAACCAAAATCTTTGCGGAGGCTCTGCGCGCTATGTCCGATTATTCGAAGTATCGATGCATCAAAGTTGAAAAAGACAACAAGCTCGCGACGGTAACTCTCAATCGGCCCGAAGCGCTCAATGCGGTTAATCAGGACCTGCATGACGAGCTCGAGCACATCTGGATCGATATCGCGAGCGACTCCGACGTTTACGCCGTGATGCTCACGGGCGCGGGCAAGGCGTTTTCCGCCGGCGGCGACGTAAAGAACATGGCGGCGCGATGGGGCACCGCAGAAGGAAGCCAGTGGCTGCGACGCACGGCGCCTGCGGGCCGCAGGATTATCGAGCGGATGCTCGATGTCGAACAGCCGATCGTCTCGGCGGTCAACGGCGACGCGATGGGGCTCGGCGCAAATCTCGCCCTGATGTGCGACGTGATCGTCGCGTCGGAAACCGCGCGTATCGCCGATACTCACGTCAAGGTCGGAATCGTCGCAGGCGACAGCGGCGCAGTCATATGGCCGCTGCTGGTCGGTCCCGCGCGCGCGAAGGAATTCCTGATGCGCGGAACGATGCTCACCGGAGCGGACGCCGCGCGAATCGGACTGGTGAACTATGCGGTCCCGGCCGGCGAAGTCGTCGCGAAAGCGCACTCGATCGCGCGCGAGCTGGCCGACGGTCCGACGTTTGCGATCCGGTGGAGCAAGCTGGCGGTCAACAAATGGCTGAAGCAGCAGGTCAACCTGATTCTCGACGCGTCACTCGCATACGAGATGATGACCTTCTACACCGAGGATCATAAGGAGGCCGCAACCGCATTCGCGGAAAAGCGCAAGCCCACTTTCAAGGGAAAATAACGGCGTTTGTGACGTGCTTTAGCGTCCTGAGTTAGAAATTGGACGCAGCAGTCGAACCGCTCTGGTGCCACAAGGTTTGAGCTTCGTGGCTGTCATTCCCGCGCGTCTGGTTAGTTTTTGTATGGCGCGCGAGGAATCCCGGATTCCGGGACCCCTCGCGCGGCAGCCACGCGCGGGGGTGGCAGAAAAAGCGACTATGCGCCTCAATCGTCTTATTCAATAGATTTACAACTCGGGACATTAGGGGACCTCTGAATAAGTCTGCGCAGTGCACGAACGCCCCCGTTTGTCATCCCGAGCGAAGTGAGCAACGCGAACCCCTCGGCTGCGCTCAGTACAGGCTCCGTCGAGGGATCTCGGACAGCTTCGCTGCCAAGCGAAGCCGGTACCGGTTCTTTGTCCGCGCAGCGCTCCTTACTTGTGCAGAGGTTTCTTAGCGGAGGTCTCGTCAGGATTTCTTTTGTTCCATCTCGACGGGGCCTCCGGCTTTTTTCCATGCACCGAATCCACCCTCGATGTGGCAGATGGGCTCAAGCCCCATCCTTTGCAGTTGTTGCGTCGCGAGCGCCGATCGCAGTCCGCCTGCGCAAAACAACACGAATCGCTTGCCCGAACCGAATATCTCTTTGTAATAGGGGCTCGCCGGATCGACCCAGAATTCGAGCATCCCGCGCGGCGCGTGAAACGCTCCCGGGACGCGGCCTTCGCGCGCGAGTTCGCGGATATCGCGGATATCGACAAGCAGGACGGTCGGTTCGTCTTTCAGCCGGATCGCCTCCTCAGCCGTGATGGTCTGAATTTCCTTATTGGCCTCGGATACGAGATCGGCCACGGTGCGCTTGAGTTTCAGAGCCATGTGTCCTCCGGATGAGATCGACGGTCATTGCCCTTATACCCGCCCACGCCTCCCCGCGTGAAGGGCGACGCATCAGGAAAACCGAAAAGTGCTTGATCCGTTTCGATCGGATTCCAAATAAGATGAGAGCGCGTCGGGGCCGAGATGAATCGTCGGGCCGCGCAGGACCAAATCGAATGACAAAATCGTACATGGCCGTCGCATTCGCCGCGGCATCTCTCATCTTTCTGGCGACAACCGCCTTGGCCGATGACGTCAGTGAAGGGCGCGGGCTGTACATGCAATACTGCGCCGCCTGCCACGGCGAGAAAGGCGACGGCCACGGCCCGGTGGCGAAAAGCCTCAAGGAGTCGCCGGGCGATCTTCGCCGGCTGGGCGATCGCTATGGAACGCCCCTGCCCGCTTCGCAGATCGCGCGATTTATTGACGGCCGCGACGATGTTACCGCGCACGGCAGCCGCGAGATGCCGGTATGGGGTGAGCGCTTCGAAGACATCTGGACGGCGAAGGATTCGTCGCAAGGCAACATGCATCAGCGCGTGATGAAAATCATCGCATATCTGCAGACGATCCAGACCAGCAAGCATCCGGGCGAAGCGCCCCCCGCACCTGTCGGAGCGTCGCACTGAAGAAGCCCTCACCCTAACCTCTCCCGTCAAGGAACGGGCGAGGGGTTAAAGGTGGCGCCGAGCTGGGAAGATTTCGGAATGTCCTACGAAGCTGCCGAAGCCTCTTCTAGTGATGCGGGACTTCAAGCGGGCGTTCGCGATGGGTCAGTAGCCAGTCGCCGTTCTCCGTGAGCGCCTCCCGTCCGAGCGCAATCATCGCATCTGCATACTGATGCCCCTGGAGATCGGCGCATCGCCCGAGATGCTGCCTGTAGATGCGCCTCATTCGGTGATACACGCGCACCTGCGGTTCCAGCGCGAGCGTTTCGACATAGTTGTGCGTGAGAGCCGCAAACACCGCCGTCATCGTGATCAGGAACAGCGCCACGCCCAGCGGGAACGATTCCCGAGTGAAGGTATCGAGCGGCCCGAGATCGACAAAGCTCTTGAGTCCGGTGACCGTCGCCAGCGAAACGATCAGCGCCGCTCCGATCCAGAAGCAGATTCCGATCCGTCGTCTGAATCGAGCGAGCTTGCGCTCTTGTCCCTCAGCCGCTTTCTCGAAATAGGACGCTTGCGATTCGATCCAGTTGGTTTTGACATAATCCGAATTCGCTACGTCCTGCCGCTGGAGCGGCCATCCCGACGCCGCGATCGAGCTTCGACAGGCGGCGCGAATCCATTCCAGCGCCGATCGATGGCGTCCCATGTAATGATCGGCAACGGTCTCGTTGATGCCTGCGACGCGCCAGAAAAACTGAACGCGCAGACCCTCGGCGAGCACACGATAGTCCTGATACTTGTCCTGCCACGCGGCCTCGCGCGCCCGAGAATGGATCATCACCGCGATCACGGTGAGGATCGGTGTGCCGAACATCAATATCGACTTGGCGCTGGTCATCGCCGGCAGCAGCAGATGGACGGCGACATCGAAGCAGAGCGCTGCACCGAACGCGACGACCGACAGCCAAAAGAGCGTCTGAACGGTATAGCTGCGAAAATGCGCGGCAAGCTCGTCGGCGGCGCCGTAGTGAAGCCGCATCGCATCGAATCCCGGATGCTTCTCGACATGCGAGGTTTGCCCAATAGCCGGCGCAAGGTCGCGCGCCGACGCCTCGATCATCGCTGACGCTGACCTTTGCTCGTTCGCGACATCGCGATTGTAGTCGTTCAGCGGTTTGAAAATTCGCGAATGATAAAACGCCCGC
>DASPQU010000078.1:0-6584 GCA_035624805.1 Binataceae bacterium (SeqCode)
TGCGTAAGTCTTCTTTTGCATCCGCCACGGACTAATTCACCATGGCGGGTGAGGGCCTCAAAAGTTAGATCGACGACAGCGCGTTTGCTCCAGGAAAGTAGCCGATTTCCTTTGCTACCAAACTTATCGCGGCCCGCGCGCGTTTGACCGCGACTTCTGCGATTTAAGACCGCAGCTCGGGTCGCCCGCGTCCTCGTCAATTCCAAAATAGCTAACGGGCTCGATATCTATTCGCATCGTGTCGTGCCTCGTTGTGAGTCCCACCATACCCGCCACCGCAATCTCGCGCCGCTCCATCGACCCGCGGATCAAGCCTCGGGTTCGTCGATGGCTGCGGCTAAACGATCCTTCATCGCTTCAATTCCATCGAGCAACTCGCGATGCTCCTGTTTGAGCCTCTCGAGTTCATCGGCGAAATTGAGCGCCGCAAGTATGGCCAGATTTATCGAACTGACGGTCTGACCGCTTGCGCGAAGGCGCTTTATCTTCTCGTCAACGGTTCCGGCCAAAGACCGGACCCACCCGTCGTCCCCATCGCTGGCGACGGTCAGGCTCTGGCCCATGATCTCAACGTTGACGCCTTTCATGTTTATCCGAGATCGATCCCGTCGAACCGGGCGAGAATCTTCTCGATTCGGCTTTTTATCTCGGCCCGCTCAGTTTCGTGCTGACGGCGCTCGTTTTCGAACTGCTTGACCTGCGCGGTCAATTCGCCAAGTTTGCGCTCGCTTTCAGCCAGCCGCTGAGCCATCTGCTCGTTTTCGCGCTTAATCGCTTGAATTTTCTGGACCGAAGCCTGAATTCGCTCGTCCAGAGCTTTAAGGACGTCGATTGCCATCGTTCAAATTTCGCCTTTTAGTTTAAGTTTTGCCCGACCCCATAGTCAAGCAGCATAAGACCCGCTGTGTTTGGCATCGGCCGATTCATTTTCGAACAGCGCATCCGCGAATTCATGCGGATCAAACTCGCGTAAGTCCTCTATTCCCTCTCCCAGCCCTACGTAGCGAACTGGTATTCCGAGTTTATCTGCAATTGCGATAATGACACCGCCTTTGGCAGAACTGTCGAGTTTCGCCAATACTACGCCCGTCAGTTTGACTGTATCGCCGAAGATCTTTGCCTGACTGATGGCGTTTTGTCCGGTATTCGCGTCGAGGACCAGCCATATTTCGTGAGGTGCTCCTGGAAGCTCTCGCCCCGCGATCCGCGCGATTTTCTTCAACTCCTCCATCAGGTTTCCCTTTGTCTGGAGTCGCCCCGCGGTATCGATCAGAACGGTCTTAACCTTCCGCGCGATTGCGGATTTTACCGAGTCGAACGCGACCGCTGCCGGATCGGAGCCCTGGCTTTGCTTGATAATGTCGACGCCGACGCGATCGCACCATACCTGAAGTTGCTCGACCGCGGCGGCCCGGAATGTATCAGCCGCTCCAACGATCACGGAACCGCGCTCGCGCTTGAACATTGCAGCCAGCTTGGCGATCGATGTGGTCTTTCCGACGCCGTTCACGCCGACCATCATGATCACCAATGGAGCTTCTCCGGAATCGGCAGCAGGACGCGAAGCCTTTTCAAGAATCGCTTCGATTTCCGACTTGAGAGCGTCGCGGATCGCGTCAGGTCGACTCTCCTTGCCGAGCTTGGTGCGGACGGCTTCCGTCAATTTGAGACTCGTATCGACGCCAACATCCGCGGCAATCAGTGCCTCTTCAAGGCCTTCGTAAATTTCTGAAACTTTTGTACTTCCCGTAAGCGCCCCGCGAATCCGGCTGAGGAATCCCTCGCGGGTCTTACGAAGCCCCATCCCTAATCTGACGGGAGCCTTGGCCGGAGCGCGAGGAACAACCTCGACCTGCGGTGTTATCTGCGGCTTCGCGATTACGATCTCGACATGTGCCGCTGCCTCGGCGGGCGTTTCGGGAGGCGCTTCGATCTCAGGGGGACCTTCCTCGACCGGAGGCGCGGGGGCAAGCCCCGGTTCCGCTGGCGCCTCGCGGGCTATCTCCGGCGGAAGCTCCGTCGGGCGAGGAAATCGCTTGCGACGACTCCATTGTGCCGACAGCACGACAATCGTGATGAAGACAGCCGAGAACAGCGCTGCGACAACGAACGAAAACAGTTCGATGCTTTGATAATCGAGGGGATGCATCGTGAAAAATCCTAATCCAGGCTGATGCGCGCGCGCATAACTGGCGCGGGGCTGGCCAGACTCTATCAGCAGGCTCATACGCCTGAAACCGTCCGACGGAAGTTCTGAAGCGGCCGCGGTAGCCGAATGAACGCGATCCGAATATACAAATGTCAATTATTGAGGGGATCGGGACGCGATTCCCGCCAGAAGGAAATCAGACGATGGGCAAGCTCAGCGGAAAGAACGCAATAGTAACCGGCGCAAGCCGCGGAATCGGCAAAGACATAGCGGAACTCTTCGCGAAGGAAGGCGCGCGGGTCGTATGTTCCGCACGCACACTGAAAGAAGGCGAGCATCCTCTGGAAGGCTCGCTCGAAACGACGGTCGCCGGAATCCGCAAGGCCGGCGGCGAAGCCACCGCAATCATATGCGATGTGTCTTCCGAAGAGAGCTGCGAAAAGCTCGTCACCGATGCTCGCGCGAAATACGGACCGTGCGATGTGCTCGTAAACAACGCGGCGCTTACCTATTTCATCCCCGTGAAAGATTACGCACCCAAGCGATGGATTCGATCCTTCGCGGTCAACGTCCACGGACCGTTCATGCTGAGCCGGCTGGTGCTTCAGGACATGATCCCGCGCAAGTCGGGCTCGATCGTGAATATCTCATCGGGCGCGGCGATCGGCCCAGGCCGCGGTCCCTACAAAACAGCGACGATTTTCCGCGGCGGCGTATGTTACGGCGCGGAGAAAGCCGCTCTCGAGCGATTCACCCAGGGACTCGCCGAAGAGGTTTACGATTTCGGCATTTCGGTAACATGCGTATCGCCCTCGATGGTCGTGGCGACGCCCGGGACCGTGCACCATCATCTGGTGAGCGGCCCCGACGATCCGAATGGCGAGCCGGCCGCGTGGATGGCGCAATCTGCCCTGATTCTCGCGACCGAGCCTCTCGACAAGGTGACAGGGCTGGTGACGTATAGCCAGGTTCTGCTGAAACAGTACGGGATAATCGAAAAGGGACACGGTATCGGTTTCGATATAGCGGGCAGCGGCTACAGCAAGATTTAGTTGACGCATCGGATGATGCGCTGTCGTTGATCGTTTCATCGGCGGACCTGTTGCGATGGACCGGCTCAAGAACAAAATCGCATTGATCACGGGCGCAAGCTCCGGATTCGGACGCGAGGCCGCCATCCTCTTCGCGCGCGAGGGCGCGAGCGTGGCACTCGCCGATCTCGACGAGAACGGAGGCAGCGACGCCGCATCGGAGATCGCGTCGCGCGGCGGTCGCGCGATTTTCATCCGCACCGACGTGAGCCGCCCCGCGCAGGTCAAGGCAATGATCGACGAGACGGTCTCCGTATTCGGCCGCCTCGACGTGCTGTTCAACAACGCGGGCGTCCCGATGAGCGCAACGCCAGTGAGCGATGTCACCGAACGCCAATACGAGCGCATCATGGACGTCAACTTGAAGGGCGTCGTCTTCGGATGCGTTTACGGGGCGGGCGCGATCGAGAAATCGGGCGGCGGCGCGATCATCAACACGGCCTCGATGGCGGCGTTGAAAGGACGACCGAATATCAGTGTCTACTGCGCGTCGAAAGGCGCGGTCGTCTCGCTCACGAAATCGCTCGCGATCGAGCTTGCGCCCAAGAAGATTCGCGTCAACGCGATCTGCCCCGTCGCCACAGACACGCCGATGCTTCCGGGGTTCATGCCGGGAGCAGGCGGCGTCGATTTCGAAGCGATGAAGAAAACGGCGGCCGCGCAAGTCCCCCTCGGCAGGCTCGGGAAGGTAGCGGATACCGCGTCGGTCGCGCTGTTCCTCGCCAGCGACGAAGCGGAGTTCCTGACCGGGCTCGCGATTCCGGTGGACGGTGGCTATTCGGCATAGCTATTCACAAAGCGGACCGACCCAATCTTCTTCCTTGCTCAGACGAGTCACGACAAACCAGTTCGACGCTCGCGAATGAGATGATGACCTTGGCGTGTCCGATTTCCAAACGTAGATGTCGAGCGGTCGACAAAGTTGCAGGCGAAATCCGCAAAAGAGGTCTCCCTTCCGCATCCTCAAAGTCGCCGTCACTGATCCAGGCGTCTTTCGGAACAGGCAAGGGGCCTGTCAGAGAAAAGGCGCTGACGCCTCTGCAAACGAGTTGCGCTCGGACCCACCATGTCTCATATAGGTCGACCGCCTTTTCGTAGTACGCGAACGCTCTTTCGAATTCGAAAATGGCAGCCGACGGAGCGCGGATCCTGACGCACTCGAGGATTCCATCGTGGAATTCCAACTGATGCCGCGTGTTTCCGAGCATTGAATCTGGAGTGTCTAGTTGGAAGAGCCGGAACCTACTTCTTCCCCAGCCATTCGGGGATGTTTGAGAGCGTCGGGTATCCCGAGCCGAGCTGGATCAGAACGCCGTGGCTGGAGCGCGGCGAGATGAAGCATTCGTAAGAAGTCGGCGAATACTCGACTTCGTCGACGACGCGTACGCCCTGCCCTTTCAGATCGCCGGCTTTCGCCTTCACGTCGCCGAGCGCAAAGGTCATGTGATGCATCCCCTCGCCCTTGCGCTCGATGAATTTGTGCAGGAATGAATCGTCGCCGAGCGGCTCGAGCAACTCGACGGTCAGCCCGTTGAGATCGAGGTTGACCAGCTTGTATCCGGCCTTCGGATTCTCCCATTCGAACAGGAACTTCGCGCCCATCACCTCTTCCCAGAAGCGTCGCGCTTCGGCGAGGTTTTTCACCGCCATTCCGATGTGATCGAGCTTGCCAATCGGTTGATTCGCCATGTGTCTCAGCACTCCAGGCCCGACGCTAACGACGCGGATGGCGCGGCGTCAAGCGCGCTTGCGCATGCGAAGAAGATCGCGGATACAACGATCGATGGGCGCGAAATGGAAGATGCCGCCGATCGTCAAGATCTACGAGGCGATCGGAGCGCTCGGCGACGGACGCGTAACGATTGTGGACGATACGCACGCGCTGGTTGCGTCGTCGGATGCGAGCAAGGTTTACGAAGTCGAGGTTTCGGATGACGGACGCATCGTATCGTCCAACGACAACGCGTCCTATTGGCAGGGATATCTTGGATATCCGGGGATCGCAGTGCTCATCATGCGCGGGATACTTCCTCGTCCGAGCGATGAGATGGTACAGGCATTGACGGGAATCGAATGGAAGCGGATTAACGCAAAGTTCCGCAATGACTACGAAAAGACGCTTGCGGAAGTGGATGCGAGAATCGCCGATCGCGGCGGGGACACGAAAGAAGTTCGCGCGCAGGCCGAGGCGGCTTTGCGTTCGTTGAAAGAACTGGAGCCTGAGAAGGGGGCGCGACGGCGACCGCCCGCGTCGGGAGCATCGAAGCAACGTGGCAAGGGTGGTTGAAGGCAGCCCGCCTCACCGTTCCAATGGCAAAAGAGCTGGCGGGAACTAGGCTGTTGCCACGGCGGGTTCGCGCTCGAGCGCGGACTGCTCGACTTCGAGCGTTCGGCACAGGAGAGCCGACGCGCATCCGATCAGCAGCAGAACGAGAAAAATCTGAAACGCGGTCGCATAGCTGCCCGTCGCGTCGAAGATCTTTCCTGCGCCCACGGGACCGATCGCCGCACCGAGCGTGTTGAACATTCCTGCGATTCCGCCGATCAATCCGAAGCGCTTGAGTCCCAAAGACTCCGCGGTAAGTAGCGGAACCAGTACCAGCGGCGCGCCCAGCGTAAGGCCGAAAATGAACACGAACGGAAACAGAATCCATGCATGACCCGCGCCGAAGATGAGAATCATTGCGAACGCCGCGATTACGAAATTGATCGCCAGCGCCCGCCGCGCGCTCACCCTATCGGCGAAAAATCCCATCCCGAACTTTCCCATCGACGTGAACAGGTACGCCAGACTCATCATTCCCGCCGCGAACGCTTCAGCGTAACCAAGTCCTCGCAGGTACGTGATCAGATGCAACCCCATACCCGACGCCGCGCATGCGAAGGTGAACTGCGCCAGCGCGATCATCCAGAACGAACGCGTGCGCAGCGCTTCCGACAATTCCAGCCCCGGAAGCGCGTCTGCAGCTTCGGAGACCGAGACTTTCTGGCCGTCCTCGCCGGGGGGTCGTGTTCTGATCACCAGCATAACAATCGGGATGACGACAACGAGCATCGGTATCGCAAGCGTGACGTAGCCCGTGCGCCAACCGCCGTACGAGATCGCGCGGCTGGCGACAATCGTCATCGCCGCCCCGCCCAACGACGTCCCGGCAAACGTCAGACCCATCGCAAGGCCACGCCGCGCCCCGAACCAGTTGGCGATTACCAGCGCTGCGGGCAGAAGCGTCGAGCCGCCGATCCCGACGCCCAGGATCAAGTACGCGATCAACATCGGAGGAAATGAATTCGCCCGGCTCGCAAGTATGAACGCAAGACCGGCGAGCACCGCTCCGCCAATCATG
>DASPQU010000079.1:0-2848 GCA_035624805.1 Binataceae bacterium (SeqCode)
GGAATCGTCGCCGACTGGAAAGCCGTGTTGCCCGCGCTAGGCGATGCGTGTCGTAATCGACTGGCTTGACGGTGAGGTCAACGCATTCTTCTGGAAAAAGGGGACGGCGTTCGCAGATGATGTCGACAATCAGTTCCGAGCGATGTCTTGTGTTGCGACTTCGAGCGTCGCGGCGCAAGGCGCGCGATGCGGCCGTCGCTGAGGCGCTGGGTCTCCTGCGAGGGCTGCGGGCGCGCCGGTCTCCAGGGGGACCGGCGTCGGACAGCGGGAATAGCGTCTGGTTAAACGTCGATAGCCACGACCTCGACGCCGCGATCAGTCGCTTGAAAGGGCTCGGCTACTCCTCGGCGGTGGACCTGGTTACGCCCATCGAAGAGGTAAGAAAACCCCGGCGATCGACCATTACGCGATGGCGCGGGCGCGAGGTGGCCCTCGTCAGTATATGGGCTGAGCCTGACGAAGAACTGCGGGCGAACTCTCCGGACCGCCGCAGTTTT
This sequence comes from Binataceae bacterium (SeqCode), assembly GCA_035624805.1. Lineage (GTDB taxonomy): Bacteria > Desulfobacterota > Binatia > Binatales > Binataceae > DASPQU01. The sequence continues at coordinate 498 of DASPQU010000079.1, forward strand.
CTGCTCGAATGCGCCGACGGGGTCACGCGGCGTATTGAGGGCTATCGCGGCGGAGCCGGACGTCTGCAGCATCGGGCGCTCGCTGTCGAGGACGCCCGACTTCTGGTGAATCTTGTAAGCACGGGCGCCGGGGGCCGATTCCTCGATCCGTTCGCCGGCGCCGGCGCGATAATCATCGAAGCTCGCTCGAGAGGATTCACCACAATTAGCGTCGACGTTGACCCGGCGCTTCGCTTCGGACTGGCGGAATTGTCGGATCACCATGTTATCGGCAATGCCGGCGCACTGCCGGCACGTGACGATTCATTCGATGCAATTGCGAGCGAGCCGCCTTACGATTCGAGCGCGCTCGAACCGGTCACGGCATCTATCGGTGAAGCTGCGAGGCTCATCCGGCGCGGCGCGCGTATCGCATACCTTGTGGATTCCACTCAGGCGGAGTCCGTCCGCAAAGCAGCCGAAAGCGCAGGATTGACGCCCGAGCTCGACACAAGAATCGACCGCAAAGGCACTGAAGTCGTTTGCCTCTGTTGGATTCGTCCTTAGACGCGTGACCCATCGTTCGCTCTGAATCGAAGCCCACCCGACTATTGCTTGCTCGACCCAATCGCGCCGAGATTCAACATCGGTATCGAATTTCCCAGCACGTATTGGGGAAGCACGCCGTTCCATTGCAGGGTGCGCTGATATTCGATCAGCGACGGTGTGATCGACTTGTTCAGCAAATCGTTCGCCTGCGCTTGCGCCTGAGCCTTTGCCAGAACCGCGTCGGCCTCGCCCTTGGCGCGAATGTAGACAGACTGCGCCTGCCCCTGCGCCTCCGCTACCTGCTGCTTGGCCTCCGCCTCCTTCTGCGCGACGACGGCCTGAGCCCGCTGGGCGTCCTGCTGCGCCTGGATCGTATTGTTGATTGCGCCCTCGACGTTCTCGGGAAGGCGGATCTTGCCGATGATGTTGATGTAATCGACGTGCACGCCCTTGGGCGCGATCACGTCGTCGACCTGCTTCGCGACGGTCGCTTCGAGAGGCGCCTTGCCTCTGCCGTAGAGGTCGATGACCTTCATCGCGGATACTTCGTCGGAGAATGCCTTACGGACAGTGTTGCGGATGTAACTGTCAGTGAGCGATTCCGCGCTTTGGCGAAACTCGATAAACAGCGCAGGAACTTTCGCGGCGTCGATGTGGTATCCCATCGCGCAGTCGAAATTTGCGCTGACGCCTTCGACGGTGTTTACGGTGAAGCTTTCGTCGACCGGGCGGCCCTCGTGCGGGCTCGCCGTCCAAATCGCCTGCTGCATGAACGTCGGATAGGTGTAGACCTCGGTCGTCCACGGGTTGTACCAGACCATCCCGGTCTGCAGCGGGAAATCCTGCACGCCGCGCTGCTTGCCGTACAGGTCAACTTTTATTCCGACCCATCCCGGCGGCACTTTCGTCCATCCGCATCCGGAGCCGCCGAGTGAAACCAGGATCAGCACGGCCGCCAGCAACAGATGTCTAACGTTGCGGATGCCTTCCCAGGTGATCCTGAACAACGCCAGCCCTCCGCCGGCCACGGCGAGGATCAGCACGACGAAACCTGCGCCGACGCCCAAATTGCTTGTCGAGGAAATCAGTCGCCCCGCAACCGACCACGCGAACATCAGAACCAACAGCGCAAGCAAAATGAATCCGAGCCTGAAGGCGATCTCCCGCGCGACCGCGAAAACGTCGTGTCCGCGCTCGATCTTTACGAGTTTCATTGGTCCCCCTGGGAAGCGACTTTCACTTTACCCGCAACGTAACCACGAGTCGGGCGTCGCGCACGCGCGGTCAGATGCGAACCTCGTAAAGCGCCGAAAACATATCGTCAATCGGGAGGCGACGAAAATGCGAAAACCCGGCTTCTTTCACGAGTTCTCGGGCTTTCGGCTCACCCATGCATGCGCCGATTCCCGCGCCGCCATGCGCGAGCGAAACCGACATGCAATACAGCGTGCTGATCGAATAGAGCATCCGTCCCATCACGCCCGCATTGTCCTCGACGTTGCCCGACACGTTCATTTCGAGCATCAGGTAAGTGCTGCCCGGCTTGAGCGCCTTGCGAATCAGTTTGAGCAATCCTACCGGATCGACGGAATCGTGGACGACGTCGAAGGTGCTGATGAAATCGAATTTGCCCTCCGGCAGCGTCTTGCCGTCGACAACCTCGAACGTCACACGGTCCTCGACGTTCGCCTTCTTCGCGTTGGCGCGCGCGCGCTCGACCGACCCCGCGTGAACGTCGAAGCCGACAAACTTTGATTTCGGAAACGCCTGCGCCATCGTAATCAATGCGCGACCGCTGCCGCATCCCACATCGGCCGCCACGG
>DASPQU010000080.1:0-4108 GCA_035624805.1 Binataceae bacterium (SeqCode)
CGCTGTACGCCTCGCCAACCTTGTTTTCGGGATCCAGCAGTACCTGGAAATGATAGCCGTTTTTTCGGATGTAGGGCAGGACCGCCTCCTTGCCACTGGTGTCCTGGCTGACGGCCAGCATCACGAAGTCTTTGTTGCCCCGCATCTCGTCGTAGAGCGTCTCCATCGACGGCATCTCCATCCGACATGGGCCGCACCACGTCGCCCAGAGATTGAGGAATACGACCTTTCCTTTTAGCGACGACAGGCTGATGGTCTGCCCTTCGAGGTCTTCCAGCTTGAAATCCGCGGCCTTATCACCGGCAGGCGCAGTCGTGACGCGGGGCGCTTCGGCAATCTCCGGCTTGGTGAGCGTCGACCGAGCAATCATAAAAAGCGCTATCCCGCTCACCAGAAGGAAAATCGAAATAGCGCCGAGTGCTGTGCGGACCTGCATGATTCCTATGCTCGCGCGGCCTCGCCGTCCTTCTGCGTCTGCTGCGCCTTGTATTCCTCGCGACGCGCCGCCGACGCGCCTGGAGCGAGAATCAATCCCAATGTTCCGATCGCGATCATCAATAGAGCGATCCACTGCGCTTCGCTGAGCCCCATCAGTACTCTAGGGTTTACGCGTAAAAATTCGACCATAAAGCGGCACGCGCCCGCCATCACAAGATACAGAAAAAACAGGCGCCCCTCGACAGCATTTGTTTTCCGCCGCGACCATAGGAAGGCGAACACGCCGAAATAGAGCAGCGCCTCGTATATGGGCGTCGGATGCACCCGCACACCAGGGAAAAACCCCGAAACAAGCTGGTTGTGCTCGTCGAGCTTCAGCACCGTCGAGGAATTCCATCCCACGATCGCCTTCGGATACGCCATCGCCCACGGCAGCGTCGAGGGCATCCCCCAGTCGCCGTCGCCCGAGAGCTGACATCCGATTCGCCCCAGCGCATGACCGATCGCAAGAGCGGGGGCGGCCATGTCAGCGGTGCGGAGGAATCCGACCTTGTAGTATCGCGAGACCAGGTACGACGAGATGATTCCGCCGGCGAGCCCGCCGAACCATACGAATCCCGAGCCGGATAGGATTATCGACCACGGATCGTGAGCGTAGGCCTGGAAATTGTCGATCACGCTGTAGAGACGCGATCCCACCAGCCCCGCGACCGCGGCGCATACCACCAGGCTCGACGCGTAATCGGGGTTGATTTTCTGGCGTCGGCACTCCGAATCGATAACGACGTCTGCGGCAAGGAAGCCGAGCGCCATCATCAGGCCGTAGCTATATACGGTTAACGGTCCGAGCCGGAAAAGGACTGGAATCATCAGTATCTACTATATAATAGCTCCGGACCGGCCGAGGCCACAGCATTGCCAGCCGCCATTTCCTCCCATATACGACGAAATCGTGCGCGCAGTTGTTCAAAGGGTGTCGCGAGCCCAGGTCAGTATCGACGGTCGGATCGCAGGCCGAATCGGTCTTGGATACCTCGTTTCGATCGGGGTCGCGCGCGAGGATAGCGAGGCCGATGCGGAGCTTCTGGCGCGGAAAATCCTCGCATTGCGGGTCTTTGCCGACGAGGCCGGAAAGATGAATCTCGCGCTCGACAAGATCGGCGGCGAGATGCTCGTGGTATCGCAGTTCACCCTGCTCGCCGATACCAACGCCGGACGGCGACCATCTTTCATCAACGCGGCCGAGCCCGGCGAAGCCCGCCGTCTCTACGAACATTTCGTGGAAATCGTTCGAAGAACCGGAACAAAGGTCGAGACTGGCGAGTTCGGCGCGATGATGGCGGTCGAGCTGGTCAATGATGGCCCGGTCACGATCCTTTTCGATACGCGGGAGCGATAGAATATCGACATGGCCGTCGCGGGATTCTACACGGTCGAATCGGGGAGGATATCCTTTCGCAAGGACGGCTTCTGGTATAGCGACGACGAGCGAATCGAAAACGAGCGCATCGCGATGCTGTTTTCGAAAAGCATCCAGCGCAGGCCCGACGGGGGTTATTTTCTGGAGGTCGGCGACGAGCGCGCCGATATCACCGTCGAGGACACGCCGTACGTTGTGAAATCGATCGAAAGCCGTCACGACGGTTCGCTGAATTTGATCCTCAACGACGATTCGCGCGAGAGCTTGGATCCCGCGCAGCTCGAAGTCGCCCCGGATCACGTCCTGTACACACGGGTCAAGGACGGGCGCTTTCGCGCGCGATTCATCCGTTCGGCATACAATCATCTGGCGCCGATGTTCGAAGCCGACGACGCGGGCGCATTCTTTATCCGCATCGGCGCGACACGATATCGCCTCAAAACTGCCGGCGCCTTTTCGAGCACGGACAACCATTGATCGATCCGGCGCTGAACGTCGTCCTCGTCCGGCCGGAGATTCCGCAAAACTCGGGATCGATTGCGCGGCTGACCGCGGCTCTCAAAATTCGACTTCATCTGGTGGGTCCGCTCGGATATTCGCTCGAAGATCGATATCTGAAGCGCGCGGGACTGGACTATTGGCCTCTGGTCGACCTGCGGACCTATCAGGATTGGGACGCATTCGCGCACGAATATCCGGGCGTGCGGATGCTGTTCTTCTCGGCGCGGGCAAAACGATCCTACCTTGCCGCAGGCTACGAGCGCGGTGATTTTCTCGTGTTCGGCAGCGAAACCAAGGGTCTCGGGCGGGAATTTTTGCGCTCGCGTGCGAGTCAGACTTACAACATTCCCATACTGGAGCCGGGCGTCCGGAGCCTGAATTTGGCTAATGCCGTCTCGATCGTGGTTTACGAGGCAATGCGCCAAATCGGTATAGTTACGGCCTGAGGATGGCGAATCGATTTCCATCGCGCGATCGCGCGAACTGCAACCGGAAGCTTCGTCGCCCCGCGCGTCGATGAAGACGCTGAGTAGCGCTGCGCGTCCCGCCGGAGAAGCGCTGCTCGCTCATCTGGATGCCGCGTACAATCTGGCGCGATGGCTGGTCAGAAACGATCAGGATGCAGAGGATATCGTTCAGGAGGCGTTTATCCGGGCCTCGCGCACGTCGGAATCGACGCCGGTGCGGGATATGCGCGCGTGGATGATGGCGATCGTGCGCAACACGGCGTACACGTGGATCAAGCGCAACCGCCCCGCGTGGGAAACGGAGATATCCACCGATCCGGCCTCGGTCCGCGACCCGTCGACCGATGAAAACCTCGAGGCTGACGCTATCCGCCGGGCAGATCGCAGGGCCGTCATCGAAGCGATGGAAGAACTCGCGCTGGAGTTTCGCGAAGTGATCGTTCTCCGGGAATTCGAGGATTTCTCCTATCGCGAAATTGCCGAGGCTATCGGTGCCCCGATCGGAACCGTGATGTCGCGCCTTGCGCGAGCGCGCGCGAACCTGCGCCGCATCCTTGCCGCGCGGATGCGAAAGGAGGTGTGATCGTGACGTGCAACGAAGCGCGCCCGCTTATCGATGCGCTCAATGATCATGAACTCGACGCCGCGAAAGCATCGGATGTGGAACAGCACGTCCTGAATTGCGCGGCATGTACCGCTTTCGTCGAAACCAACAGGGCGCTGCGCACAGCTATCCGCACCAGCGAAGCATACTATCGCGCACCGGATCATTTGAGAGACCGCATCGCTGAAGCGATAGGTCCGGCACGAACCCGAGATCTTCACTGGCTCGATCCCGAGACATCGATCGCGCGATGGCAGACGATGTCGTGGAGGACGCTTGCGATCGCGGCGTCCGTCGGATTTTTCGTGATGCTCGCCTGGAACGTGAGCATCCTCTCGCGCCCCGGCCGTAACGATTTGGCCGACGAGCTGGTCGCCGATCACGTGCGCTCGCTGATGGCGTCGCATCTGACCGATGTTGCCTCGTCCGATCGCCATACGGTCAAGCCGTGGTTCACGGGCAAGCTCGATTTCTCGCCCCCGGTGATCGATCCGGCGTCCGACGAATTTTCGCTTATCGGCGGAAGGCTGGATTATGCGGGCGGGCGCGAAATCGCCGCGCTCGTATATAAGCATCGTAATCACTACATCAATCTCTTCGTGGCGCCGGCGCGCGAAGAAGCGCAGCCTATCTCCGAATCTAGCGAGCGCGGGTTCAACATCGCGCGATGGTCGAAGG
>DASPQU010000081.1:0-10888 GCA_035624805.1 Binataceae bacterium (SeqCode)
CTGCGGTTCGCGCGATTTCGATGCGGGCGCTGCGGGCTTCGCCTCTGCAGGCTTGGGCTCGGCAGCGCCGGTCGTTGCGCCTGCGTTCAATTTTGCGATAACTGCACCGACAGCAGCGCTGTCACCCTCTTTCAACAGAAGTTCGCCGAGCACGCCTTCGTCGAAGGACTCCAGCACCATGTCGGCCTTGTCGGTTTCGACTTCCGCGATAGCGTCGCCGCGCCTGACGCGATCGCCCGGATGTTTTAGCCATCGGATAATTTTGCCCTCCTCCATCGTGTCGGAGAGCTTTGGCATCGTGATTTCGTTGCTCATGGTCTCGTCACAGGATTCGTTCCGCAGCTTTGACGATCTCGGCCGGACTCGGGAGCGCGGCCTTCTCGAGCTTCGCGTTGTATGGGATCGGGGTATCAAGCGTGGCGACGCGCTCGACGGGAGCATCGAGATAGTCGAACGCCGCCTCATAGAGCTGCGACGCGATTTCCGCTCCCGCGCCGCCCGTGCGCCATCCTTCGTACACCACGATTGCGCGTCCGGTTTTCTTCACGGATTCGATGGGAGTTTTGATATCGAGCGGATTCAGCGTGCGCAGATCGATCACTTCCGTATCGATGCCGTCGTTCTCCAACGACTCCGCGGCACGGAGCGCATCATAGACGCACTTCGAGTAGGAGATGATCGTCAGGTCCTTGCCTTCGCGAATCACGTTGGCTTGCCCGAACGGCACGAGATATTCGCCGTCGGGAACCTCGCCCTTCACGCCGTAAAGCGATTCGTGTTCGAGAAAGATAACGGGGTCGTCCTGTCGCAGCGCGGTTTTGAGCAGACCCTTGGCGTCGGCGGGCGTGGCGGGAATCGCGACACGCAGGCCGGGGCAATGGAGGAAGTATGCTTCGAGGCTCTGGCTGTGCTGCGCGCCCAGTTGATGGCCGGCGCCCTGCGGAGCGCGAATCACGATGGGAACCTTCGCCTTGCCGCCGAACATGTATCGAATCTTCGCCGCGTGATTGACGATCTGATCCATCGCCAGCAGACCGAAGTTTATCGTCATCAATTCGACGATCGGCCTCAGCCCGCCCATCGCAGCGCCGATTCCCGCGCCGACGATCGTTAACTCCGAAATCGGCGTGTCGCGCACGCGCTTTTCGCCGAATGTGGCGAGAAGTCCGTCGGTGACCTTGAACGCGCCGCCGAAGTATCCGACCTCCTCGCCCATGATGAACACGCGCTCGTCGCGCTCCAGCTCCTCGCGCATCGCGACGTTCAACGCTTCACGGTATGTCATCTGCGCCATCGCGATTGCCTCATTCGACGTACACGTTGCGGGTCAGCTCTTCGAGCGACGGCTCCGGACTCTCGTCGGCGAATTTGACGGCGTCTTCGATTTCTGCCTCGACCGCCTTTTCGATTTCGTCCAGACGCTCCGGCTTTATTCCGCGCTCAGTGGTGACCACTTTGCGAAACGCCTTGATCGGGTCGCGCTCCTGCCAGATGCGCTCTTCGCGCTTGGGGCGATATTCGACCGGATCGGACATCGAATGCCCGCGGAAGCGATAAGTGATCGCCTCGATCAGTGACGGCCCGTCGCCCTCGCGCGCGCGGGTCGCGGCTTCCGTCACGGCGCGATAAATCTCGAGCACGTCCATCCCGTCGACGCGCACGCCCGGCATCTTGTACGGCTCGGCGAAGCGATACAGCTCTTCCTGGCAGATCGCGTTCTGCACCATCGTGCCCATGCCATAGAAGTTGTTCTCGCAGATGAAGACAACGGGCAGCTTCCACAGCGACGCCAGATTGAGTGATTCATGGAACGCGCCTTGCGGCAGCGCTCCGTCGCCGAAGAAGCAGCACACGATCTCCGGCTCTTCTTTGTAAAGGATCGATAGTCCCAACCCGGTCGCGAGCGGAAGACCGCCGCCCACGATCGCGTAGCCGCCCATGAAGCGCAGCGTCGGATCGAACAAATGCATCGAGCCGCCGTGCCCGTGCGAGATGCCCGTGCGTTTGCCGAACAGCTCGGCCATTACTTCGCGCGCCGACGCTCCCTTGGCGAGGCAATGGCCGTGCTCGCGGTAAGTCGAGACGACATAATCCTTGTCGTACAGCGCCTCGATTGCACCGACCGCCACGGCCTCTTCGCCGGCATAGAGATGGCAGAACCCTGTGATCTTGCCGCGCGTATACATTTCGGCGGACTTCTCTTCGAAGCGTCGGATAAGAGTCATTTTGCGGTACAGCTCGAGCAGTTGAGCCTCGTCGAGGCTCATCAGCGCGCGCTGCGCAACATGTTTGTCGCGTTCAAGCGCCATTGGATTCCCGGCTCCCAAGGACGGCTCCCGGCGAGCGCCCTTAACAAAAGTGTACACCTGCCGGACGGCTCGTCAACGGATCAACATATATAAAGTTATCGAGAAACGACGGTATCGAGGTGCGAGATTGTTGCGCGGAGATTAAATGGGGAGAGTTTTGCGCGGGAATTAGCTTACAGCAGTTTCATCTGTTGCGCTGCGATTACGGGCGAAAAAGATCGTCGATGGATCGGCGAGGGCCCGAGACGATCGAGCAGCGTCATATGCTCGGGCGTGCAATATCCCTTGTGCTCAGCGAGTCCGTATCCGGGAAAGAGCGTGTCGTATTCGACCATCATCCGATCACGCGTCACCTTGGCGATTATCGACGCGGCCGCGATACAAAAGCTTTTGCGATCGCCTCCGACTATTCGTGTCTGCGGGAGCTCGAGTCCCGGTATCTGTCGTCCGTCGACCAGGACGTGCGCAGGCCGGGTTGCGAGCGAAGCGAGCGCGCGCCGCATCGCCTCCATCGTGGCCCAATAGATATTGAGACGATCGACCTCCTCGACCTGCGCGATACCGACGCCGATCGCGAGCGCACGCGACATGATCTGCGGATAGAGTTCTTCGCGCTTCTCGGGCGCAAGCTGTTTGGAATCGTGGACGCCGCGGATGAAAACTTCGGGTGCGAATAGCGCCGCAGCCGCCACCACCGGACCCGCCATCGCGCCGACGCCGACTTCGTCCGCGCCGGCGACCGCCTCGATTCCCTCGCGCCACAGTTTGCGCTCGTAGCGAAGGTCCGGCCGTTTTGTCCTCATCGTCCGCGCTCCCATCCTGAAACAGTTTCACGTCAAACACCTGCGCGCCGTCGCAACGGCTTCACGCGACGCAGGAGCGTGCGAAAATCTGTGAAAGATCCTTCATGCAAGACGCTTGAGACGTGCCTTGCGCACTGTTTCCGCCACACCCTCGGGATCGTATACGTCGGTGATTCGGATGACGTAGTCGACGCTGGCCGCCGACGCAACGATCACGTCGCCCAGCCCGGTCAATCGCTGGCCGAGTCTGCGAACCACCTCGATCGATCGGATATCAGACAGCTCGACTTCGCGCCGACGTGTCGCCAGCAGGCCGCGCTGTTCGATCAGCCGATCGGAGGTGACCTGCCACGACACCGATCGATGCACCAGCGGAACGCTCGCCCAGAACAAAAGCCCCAATACGATTGCCAGCAAACCCAGGTTGCCCGTCTGTGGACCTTTGAAGACGAGAGTGATGCCTACGATGGTCAGGAAGCCGCCGGCTATGAGCGAGCGCGCGTAGAACCATGGAGACCGCCGGATGATGACGATCGCGTATTCGCGAACAGTCGCGGGCTTCGGCTCCGTCATCCGCGCGCCGCATCGCGAACAGAAGGCAGCCTGCGGAGTGCTGTCGAATCCGCATTGGGGACATCTCATTGTGCCGCCACCGCCTGCATCCTTCGCGCGCGATTATGCGTGCGCCCGCCCGAAGGGTCAAACCTTGCGGCTCGTCTCTTTTCGCCGGCTGTGGATTCGTGGTAAGCAGCGCCGATGAAGTTCGGACTTTTTAGCATCAATAACGGACCCTGCTCATTTCCCCGAACCGCAGCCGCCGTTGCGCGCGCGGCAGAGAATGAAGGCTTCGAAAGCCTGTGGACGGGAGAGCACGTGATCGTACCCGATCCGCAGGCGCCGCCGTCTCCCGTCGCGCCGGATTTTCCGATGCTCGATCCGATGTCGGCGCTGTCCTTCATCGCAGCGCACACCAAAACTGTGCGGCTCGGCACGGGAATCATCATCCTTCCGCAGCGCAATCCCGTGGTGCTCGCGAAGGAGTTGGCGTCGGTTGACGTGCTATCGGAAGGGCGCCTGATTTTCGGCATCGGCGTTGGGTACCTGAAGCCGGAGTTCGACGCGATCGGCGCGCCGTTCGATCACAAGGGCCAGCGCGCGGAGGAGTATCTCGGCGCGATGCTCGCGCTGTGGACGATGCCGAAGCCGGAGTTCAAGGGAAAATGGGTGTCGTTCAAGGGCGTGAACACGATGCCACGCCCGGTCCAGCGGCCTCATCCCGAGATCGTCTTCGGCGGCCATACGCCCGAGGCGTTCAGTCGCGCCGCCCGCCTTGCTCGCGGATGGTACGGGTTCGCACTCGACGTTGCGGCGACAGAGAAGTGCATCGAGGGCCTCAAGACGGCGTGTCGCGCCACGAATCGGAAATTCGAAGACCTCGAAATCAGCGTCACGCCGCGCGGCAGGATGGACGCGGATCTGGCACGTCGCTTCGCAGCTATCGGAGTGCATCGCCTGATTCTGCAGCCGCCGGCCAATAACGAAGAAGGCGTGCTTAAGGTGGTATCCGAAACGGGCCGCAATCTGATCGGCAAAGTTTAAATTCGAGTTCGAAGGCCGCCATGCCACGGGGCGGCGGTTTTTTTGCCTGCAAAGTCCTCTTCCTGACGGGTGAGAACTCGTTCGCAAACCCTCACGAAAGACTCCGGCGCAACTTGAAGCCTCGCAGCGGGACACTATGCGTCCTGATATGCGACGCACGGCTTTGCCGGTCAAACCTCGTCCGTAAAGCGCCAAATTTTCGTCACTCGACAAATTTACATCACACAAAATTGGCTGGGACAGCACACGTTTGTCCTTATTCGGCGGGATTCCCTTCTCGGCGCGAGCGGCATGAGGATTGCGATAAGCGCAAAGTCGCGTGGAGATGACCACAAGATGACAAAAGGGAGGGAGTCAAAACGATGAAGCTGGACAGTAGCAATGTCATGACGGTGAAGGAGCTTTCCGATTATCTCAAAGTTCATCCGTCGACGATCTATCGACAGCTCAAGCGCGGCCGTCTGCCGGCGTTCAAGGTTGGCAGCGACTGGCGATTCAATGTCGAGTCGATCGATCGATGGCGCCTGGATCAGGACGGATTTCAGGGGATTCCGTAGCCTGGTTTGTCGGTGTTTGAAGGGAAGGGGGAAAGCGAGTCGTTGGGGATGTTCCTGGGACATCCTCAACGGCTCGGCTCGAACGCACGCAATCAGCGAGCGCCAAGTTCCGCCTGTGTGGCGGTTGCGATGTAATCCATCGACAACCAGCCCCGCAGCGGGTCGATTCTGTTCAGTCTGACGAGCACCGGTGTCTGATTCGCAAGCGGCGGCGCCCCATTGAGCGTGCCGCGCACGCCGTAATCGAAAAGCTCAGCCGAGGCTCCGTCGCGCATCGCCAGCGCAGGCAGTTCGTGATCCGGCAGCGATTCCAGGTAGCGCAGCGTCCAATAGCGTTTTGCGCGACGCTCAAGCTCGCGCATCTCCGATTCCGCGCTCTCCGCGCCAGCGAGCACCTTGAGCAGTTCATCCGTCGAGTAAGCAGACGCAGAAGGGCGTGCGAGTGCGGCAAGAAGCTGACGCTGCAAAACAAGGTCCGCGTAGCGCCGAATCGGAGAGCTGAGCTGCGCGTAACAATCCAGTCCGATCCCGGCGTGGTATTCGGGATACAGCGACAATCGCGGGCGCTGCCCGGTGAAATCGCCTCCGGTGCGTGGCTGCACGCGATAAATGATCGGGATGCGATTGTCGGCGGCGAAACGCGCCGCGACGAAATTGCTTAGCACCATAAGCTCGCCGACGATCGTCCGGCTCGACGTCGCGGTATCGAGCATATGGATTTCGATTTTGCCGTCGTCGACGCGCACCTTGCTTTCGCGGCGCTGCACAAGTAAAGCGCCCGCGCGCCGGCGCTGCTCGCGCAATGCGATCGCAGCTGCGTGAAGACTTGCCAGCGCGTCCGAGGCCGGGTCTCCCCGCATCGGGCGTGCGATCAGCACATCCGCGCGCTCGTAGCTGAGTCGCGCGAATATTCGCACGCATGAGGGATAGATTGACGATTCCAACACCGTGCCGTCCGACGAAAGCCTGATATCGGTCGTGAGTACGGGATGCTCTTCGCCTGCGCCGAGACTGGCGACGCCGCAGGATACGCGATCCGGCAGCATCCGGATCGTGGTTTCCGGCAGATAGACGGTGGTGCCGCGTTCGGCGGCCTCGCGATCCATCGGGCCGTCCTTCGCTACAAAATCCGCAACGAGCGCAATATGCACCCGGATCCTAAGCGAGCCGTCAGACATCGCCTCGCAACTGATGGCGTCATCGACTTCGATGGTGTCCTCGTCGTCGATGGTTATGGAGAATCCGCCGTCTACCGCTGGGCGCGTTGTCGAGGAGCCTGCCGCAGCTTCCGCGAGCGTCTCGTTGGAAAATTCGCGTTTAAGTCCTGCGATCACGGCAAAACGGGGTAGTTTCGGGGCTTCGCCGAGGCGCTCGAGAACTTCGAACGCGACTTCGACCGGATCGACCTCGGGCGCGGCGCTTTAGGATCACAGTCAGGTCGCGGCTGCGCGTGAAGGGATTTTCGATATATGGGCGAAACTTCGCGACGAGCTGCACGGCAACGGCAGAATCAAGCGCCGCTCCCTGCAAGACCTGGCGAATCGCGCGCTGGATGTCGCGGAATTCGTCCGATCGCATCCGGACTTTCTCCGCCTGAATGCGAAGCCTTTCGACCTGCTCGGGCTCGCGCGGCGTGAATTCCATGTGACGTCGGACGAAATAAAGACGATCGTTGAGCAGCGCCTCGAGCATCACCGACGCGGCTGCCGTCGAAGACGTGCCGAAAAAAAGTTCCGCCAATTCCGCGGCTGTGAAACTGCGTCCCTGCTCGTGCGTGACTTCCCAGAGCAGGTTCAAATCGAGATCGGAAGCCAGACTGCTTCTCTCACTCTCCAGTTCCGACAACGCCTCCGCCAGGCTCGCCGCATCCGCACGGCGGTCGCCGTATCGAACCAGCACAAGATCCCGGGAAATCAGTTTCTCGCGGCCTGATGCGTCCAAAACTGCGATATGACGATTCTGTTCCCTGGAAACCAATCCGGGACGAAACCGACCCTGGTCAAGATATTCAACTATCGAGCCGATGTATTTTTGTGTCCCCACCATCGATGGAATCATTTTGACCGGCGCGGGGGTCTAAGACTATATGGGAGGGATCGAAGTTGGCCGAAAAACGTGGCCGAACGAGATGCCAGGTAAAAAAATCAACATCGAATTGCCGGAGGAGATATTCTCGCAACTATGCGAGGTCTCCCGTATGCTCGGCATCGGGGATCCTGCCGAGGCGGCTGTTATCGCGATCGCGCAGTGGGTATCGCGGCGCAAATCGGAACTTGACGATCGGGACCCGCAACAACGCTACTTCATAAACGAGGCGCTGGATGAACTCATTGAAAAGAAGAAATAGGTGGAGGGAGAAGTTTGCCACGGCTGGCATAATGATCGCCGCAACGGCGGTTGCAACCGGATTGGCGCTCGGGGCCGGCAAGGGACTCGACGTCGAGATCGCGTACGAAATCAAGGCGCTCAAAATAATCGGATCGGCAGGACCTTTGTACGTTCAGGGCGATGGCCAAAAGCTCGTGTTCTCGGATGTCTCCGGCGCAGTTTTGTCGGCCTCGACGAACGGCGGAAAAGCAACGGAACTCGCGAAAGTTAAAGGAGCGGGCGGAGTCGCGATTGCGCCGTCTTCGTTCGGATCGAATGGCGGCACGATCTTCGTCCTCGCCGCCCCCGATGCGAACAGCCCCTGCGAAGTGATGAAAATCAGCGGAGGTTCGGCAAGCTCTTTTGCCAAGCTTCCTGATGCAGGCGGAATCGGCGGCGGCAAGGCCTCGGATTGTCGCGATCTCGAATTTGGGCCGTCGAGCGGACCGTTCGCTGGCAAGCTCTACGCGGTGACCAACGGCAACGCGAGCGTCTATGAGGTCGACTCTTCCGGCAAAGCGAAGGCGTTTGCGACTTTCGAAAAACCGCTTCCTTTCGAAATCATGTCGATCTCGTTCACGGAAGCCAGCGACCAGAAGGCTCCCAACTCGATGCTGCTGGGGATGAGGCCGCGCACGGAAGTCGCCGCGAAAGTCGGCAGGATCAACGTCATCGACGAGAAAGGGCAGATCAAAACCGAGTATCTGGTCGGATTTGTAGCGCCCACGGGATGGGGATACGCGCCGAGCGGTTTCGGCAGCTACTCAGGGCAGTTTTTCATCGCCGATGCGGGCAAGCGCGCTGACAAGAACGAAGGCGCTCGTGACGGCCAGATTTATCGTGTCGACAACAAGGGCGTAGTGCGCCCGTTCGCGGGTGGGATGGTCGATCCGAACTGCTTGCGATTCGTCGGCAGAACGATGGTTATCGCCGATCCTGCCGAGACCGGCAAACCCGGCCAGGGCGCGGTGGTCGTGATAACGTCGATGCTTTAGAGGGGCCGCTACTCGCGCGACAACCCTTCGGCTGCGCTCAGGGCAGGCTGCGCGCGCGAAAATCGATATGAAAACGCCGCACGGCTCGCGCGGCGTTTTCTTTCACGGGACGGTCAGTCTCACGGCCACGGACGGGTTTCGATCTCCGTATCTCCGGTTTCGCGATTGACCATCAACATCTGGATCTCGCGATACTCTCCCTTGGGAAAGAATACGAATCCGCTTACGGTGAAATTATGCCCGACGTCCTGGGGAGCAAGCGCGAGCGATCCGAGCTGCGCGCTCGCCTGCTGATCGGCGCGTGCCTGTCCCGCTTGTGCGCCTTGAAAAATCCCGGTCCCCGCTCCGATCGCCGTGCCAACTATGGCGCCTGTCCCTGCGCCTCCCGTTACCGATCCGACCGCAGCTCCCACCCCGGCCCCGAGAGCCCCGGCGGCGACACCGCTCACGGCGGCGCTGCCGAGCGCGCCTTTAAGTTCGCCGGCGCCGCCAGCCTGTCGCGCAGCTTCGCCGGGAGGCAATGGCGCCACTCGTTCGCCGGATTCATTTATTGCGAAGATTTGGCTGGGCACGACGGCGCGCGCGATGTCCGTGCCGTTCGCAACCGATACATACACGGGCACGACCTCGCCGACGGCAGGTTCCTTTTGCATCGACACGGAAAGCTGGCCATTGATCGGAGTCGCGACAACGGTCGGCGTTTTCTCGATAGGCGCAGAGGCGACACCGCATCCTGCGAAAACCACGATCGCGAGCGACGAAGAAACACAGTATCTCGTCGTGCGCGAACGCAAAGCTCGATTCATACTTCGAGGATAAGCGCCATCGCGCGACGTTGATATACGCGCAGTCGGCCACTCGTCGCGGCGCGTGACGAGTTGACGGGCAGGGGGAATGAAAACAGGGCGCGAGTCGGATACAGTGCGATGCGAGCGGACCAGCGGCGAACTATTGCCGGGGTGGTGAAATGGCAGACACAGAGGACTTAAAATACGTCGAAGCCGGTTCGCGATGATCCACAACGGGGCGTTATCTAGGAAGATCAAGCACTTTTTCCAAAGATAGCGCCCCGTAAAGCCCCGTCAGGAACTATAGCGTTCCGAAACACGACCACAATTCGACCCCAGTCCGCCTTCTTGGCCGGGTGTTGACCACGCGCTTCACGCATTGACCGTTCTTGCGCTCGTGGCGGCGAGTTGGGCACCGCCCCTAGTCTGCTCGCGTTGCCAGCGCGAAGTCACCGCGCTGCGCCGTAGCCCGCAGAAGGTGCGCGCTGGACGGGCTCGAGCACGCCGCGCAACGCGCGACGAGCGCGGGAGATTTAAGAATCTCATCTAGAGAAGAGCCTTCGACGGTGCGCAACGCGGTGCGCCACGAACGCGGGTTTGCGTTAACAATCAAAACGGGGCAGCGATGAAGTTGGAGAAAGCGACCGAGGCTTTTGCCGGAACAACCCAATCAGGAGGACCTTTCGATGCTTCATCGGATTCTATTGGCGGCTTCCATTGTCGTGGCTCTGGGCGCGCTCGCAGCGGGCGCTCAGGAGTTGGAGGAACTCAGGGAGGGCGCACCGGCGCGCAAGAACGCCGTCATCATCGTCAACAACGTTCCTGTTCTACGAAAGTACTATTTGACCAAAACTGGCTACGACGGAGCGCACGCGCTGACGGCCTGCACGGGCGGCTATCACATGGCGAGCCTCTTCGAGATCGTAAATCCAAGCCAACTGAGCTATAACACGTCGCTGGGGTTTACCGAGGCAGACTCGGGCCAGGGACCGCCCAACGCCGGAGGCTGGGTTCGTACCGGCGAGCCCGCCAACTCCGAGAACTGTAAGGCGTGGACGACGTTCTCTTCTTCGGACAACGGTCCGTCCCTTTATGTCCCCGTTGCCAGCTCCTGGAGGAGCCCTGCTATCGAAGCCACCCCGTGGGATACGATATTCATCAGCTGTGATAGCGATTCGGCGGTCTGGTGCGTGCAGGACGTGCTGTAAACACTCTGAGTTTGATCCCGAATCGATCGGCGGCCCCGCACCCGCCTTCGGCGAGGCCGCCCTTGGGAGAAGCGAGCCGACGCTTGCTAGAGACATTATGTAAACTGCTTACCGGGGCCGGAGAGGAACCGCGTGGCACTCTTTCGGCCACGTCGTGGCGTCGGTTTCTGCGAGAAAATCGCGAGCGCCGCGGTTGGCGACCAGTTTCTAGATTCCCGAACTGGGGCAAGTGCATATGCCCGAACCGGTGAAGTTGGCCTGA
>DASPQU010000082.1:0-8615 GCA_035624805.1 Binataceae bacterium (SeqCode)
TGAGCCTGCAGGGGAATCCAAGCCCGAGCGCAGATTGGGCAACGGACAAGAAGACCGGAAAGCCGTTCACCTTTATCGATTTCGCGCGCAGCGAGGCGCGCTTCGCCAAGCACTTCGATCGCGACGGCAATCCCTCGGAGACGCTTATGCGTGCGCAGGAAGATCGTCTCGCAGGCTGGCGATTGCTCCAGGAACTCGCGGGATTGAAATAGCGGCTCTGCCGCTCTAGCTGCGCGGGACGGTGTCGATCACGGCGGTGCCGGCTGACGCGTCGAGATCGGTGCGCGTCGTTTCCGTAAGTCGCGCCATTGTCATGTAGAAGCCAATGGCGAGGATCAATTCCACGATTTCGCGCGGCGAAAAAAACTGCTGTGCCTCCCGTACGACATCCTCGTCCGCCTTCACCTTGTTGATGACCTGTTCGGTCAAACGCAGAAGCGCGCGCTCGGCGGGATTGAAGCAAGCGGCTGTGAAATAGCCGGTTGCGATAGCGTCGATTTGCGGCTGCGGCACGCCGACCGAGATCGCGATCGGCACGTGCTGAATCCACTCGTATTCGCCGCTTTCGATTTTCGCGACCGCAAGGATCGCAAGCTCGCGCATCGCGTCGCTGAGCTTCTGTCGTCCGAGAATTTTCGAACCCAGTCTCAACTGCGCACGGACGCAGGTTTCCGCATTTGCCATCATCCTGAAGATGTTCAGCTTGACGGGAAGCGCATCGAACGTCTTGCGCGCCTCGTCGCCGAGGTTGTCGACATTCGGATAAGGAACGAGTGGCATTGGACAGGACCTCCGTGGGACGCTTCCACTTAGCACAAACGCGCGCGCCCGCGAATCGAGCACAATCCGCGGGCGCGCGTTACACTTCAACGCAGCGAACAATCAGGCGAACCGCAATCCTTTCATCTGTCCTTCGGTGCGCCACTTTCGAACAATCTCGAAGAACTCGATCGGACCGCCGCCGTACATATCGCCGGCCAGCCCCGTCCCCTCCGCCGGATGCCCTTCGTTGTTGTAATAGCCGGGCGTGCACTCCTGCAGGAAGCCAAGAATGTTGATGCGCTTGCTTTTGATTGTCTCGATCCACTCGGCTTCCGCCTCGGCCGTCGGCTCGATACATCGTGCTTCGTGCGCTTTCGCGTGCATGATCAGCTCGGTTATGTGGTGCGCCTGCTCGTCGAGCATGTGCGGGAAATTCGCGGTGAGAGCGTTCTGCGTGATTCCCATGTGGAAGCAGTTGGGGAATCCGTTGCTGTAAAATCCGTGCAGCGTCCGCAGTCCGTTCCCCCAATAGGAAGTGAGCGTTTTCCCCTCGCGTCCGTAGATTTCGAATCCGGCGCGCCGCGTATAGGCGGTCCCGACTTCGAATCCGGTGGCGAAGATGATGCAATCCGCTTCGTATTCGACGCCGTCGAAAACGAGCCCTTTCTCGGTTATCCGATCGACCCCCTGTCCGCGCGTATCGACGAGCGTGACGTTCGGGCGATTGAATGACGGGAGATACTCGTCGTTGAAGGTCGGACGTTTGCAGAACTGGCGATACCAGGGCTTGAGCGCTTCGGCCGTCTTCTTATCTTCGACGACCTTGTCGACGCGCGCGCGGATCTGATTCATCTTCTTGAAATCCGCCAGCTCCATCATCCGCCCCATCTCCTGCGGCGTGATACCGGCCACGGCCTTCTTTGGGAGCAGACCACCGAGATTGCGGATAATATCCGTCCATCCGTCGTTGACGAGGTCATCCTCGGCGAAACCTCCGGTGACAAGGGTGTTGAAGTTTTCCATCCGCCGCTTCTGCCATCCCGGCGTCAGCGTCTTGATCCATTCAGGATCGGTCGGGCGATTACCACGCTCATCAACCGACGACGGCGTGCGCTGGAACACGTATAGATGCTTCGAGTGCTTTGCGAGATGCGGCACGCATTGGATCGCCGTCGCACCCGTGCCAATCACTGCGACGCGTTTGTCTGCCAGCTTGTGCAGATTGCCGTTCGTATCGCCTCCCGTGTAGGCGTAATCCCATCGACTGGTGTGGAACGTGTGTCCCTTGTAGCTGTCGATTCCGGAGATTCCGGGAAGCTTGGGACGATTCAGAGGCCCGTTGGACATGACAACGAATCGTGCGCGCATTCGATCGCCGCGATTCGTCGTGACGATCCATCGACACTCCTCTTCGCTCCATCGAATCGCCTCGATTTGCGTCTGGAAGCAAGCGTCGCGATAGAGATCGAATTTTTCTCCGATGCGCCGGGCATGCGCGAGGATTTCGGGCGCGAAAGAGTATTTCTCTTTCGGCATGTAACCGGTCTCTTCGAGCAGCGGCAGATAGATGTAGGATTCGATATCGCACTGCGCGCCGGGGTACCGATTCCAGTACCATGTTCCGCCGAAGTCGCCTGCCTTTTCGATAAACCTGATGCTCTGCACGCCGGCTTGGCGCAGTCGAGCGCCAGCGAGCAACCCGCCGAATCCGCCGCCGATAATCAGAACTTCGACCGCATCGTTCAGCGGGGCGCGCGTGAATCCGGGTTCGACATAAGGATCATCGACGTAGCGGCTGAAATCGCCCTTCACCTCGACGTACTGCTCGTTGCCGTCGGTGCGGATTCGCTTGTCGCGTTCCTGGCGATATTTCGCGCGCAACGCATCGGGATTGAAATCCAGCTTGGGATTGTCATCAAGGGCAGACGTATCGACTGCTTCGCTCATTTGTCAGACTCCGGCGGCGTGACTTGCGCACGCGAATTCAAAGACGAATCGTCTTTGATATTAGATTACGGGTCGAGCGAACGTCGATAAAACTTAAAATTCAAAAAGTCAAGCGTCAGTGAATCTCGCCTGAGGCGCGCTGCTTAGGACGCTCAGTCTAATTTCTGAAATTCCTCCGATAAGTAACGTAATTTGCACACACCGTCGCGCCGAGTTTTTCCGCGGTGCGCCGCGAAGGCCAGTTATCGTCGAGCACCAGCGTATAGCCGAGATATTTCGCCCCTCGAGCGATCAGCTCGAGGAACGTGTACGCGGCCATCGCGATATTCACCCCGCGCCCGCGCGCGGAGGCGTGCACGCCGATACCCAGAAAATTGACCTTTTCGAAATCTCGAAGCGTGCGACCGGGCTTCAGGATCGCTCCTTCGGTCGATTCCGGCGCCACCATCAGCACTCCAACCGGCTCATCCCCACGGTACGCAATGAGCGATGTATCGAGTGCGCCCAGGAGCACGAAGAATTCGAACAAGCTCGCAATCTCTTCCTCTGTAAATGGCGCTGCACCCCAATGTCTCGAAAAAGCGTCGTTCCACACGGCAGTAAATTGACGCACGCGTTGCCGATGATCGATCTTCGAGAGAGGAAGGATCGAAAATCCGGCGCGGGTGGCCGCCTCTACTGCGCTGCGATAGCGCGCGGTCAGCTCCGGCGTAACCTGGATTTTGTAGTCAACCCATCCTTTCTCGGTCTCGAAGCCCGCATCTTTGAGTAGGTTGTGATAGTACGCCGGGTTCTGACGCGTGGTATTGGGCGGCAGCGATTCGTAGTCATCGATAACAAACGGAAACTCGAGCAACCCCGACCCCGCGCGCGCAGCCTGCATATCGCGCTGCGCGAGCCATCGGCATGCCTCATCCATCAATTGCTTTACGGCGTCGCGCGTGTCGGGAAGCGCCTCGAACATCACGATGTGACCCAGAGGCTCGTTCCAATGCCGGATGTAATGCCTATCTACAATAGCGAGCGCTCGCGCCACGATCTCGCCGTCTTTACGCGCGAGCAATGGTTTAAACTCGCGCTCCGCCGCGAAAGGGGATTGCCCCATTAAAAGGGGAAGCTCGAGCGGAATCGTCGCGGGCCATCGCGCCGACCGATACTGGTACACACGATCATGAAACAGCAGAAATTCTGTCAGAGCCTGCTCGCCTTCGGGTGTTTCGATTCGAAGCGCCACGATATCGGTTCTCCCCTGCTATTAATTCACTGAGCTTGAACGCCGCAGTTGCGCGGCGATTTCCGAGTATGCGGGTCTGCACGGTTATTATTCCGCGGAAGTGATCGCGGTCCAAGCCCTGCGCTATCGGCTCCGCGCGCACCCGGAGGGCGTCGAGTGTTCACACTCGGATGGCGGATGAAACGCAGGCATCTGTCACCAGCGAGATGCTACGAGCAGATCGGTCTCCGTAAGCAGAACGGCGGACCTGATAGAATTGACAGCCGATCACCGTTCCGGTGTGCTATCTCCTTGCGCGGCAAGGACGGATATCCGTAACTGACCTCGAAAGACAGGTGAGCATCGCAGAAAGTGGCAAAACGGGAGTTAATCGGTAGTTAATAATCGACCCATGCCTGATTGATCTGTAGACGAGAATCATCTAAAAGCGTTAGCTATAAGATTGCTTAATAAGACGCCTTTGGTAGAAACAGCTTTAATTGCAGCGCCACCGCGCTCCAGCGACATCATATTCAGGCGGCCTTTGCTCGAACGGCTGCTGCTTAGCTGCGAACGCCTTGGAATCAAGAAATTTTACGTTCAAACGACCGACGAATCGTCGGTAAAGCCCTCGCTCGGACGTTTCGCGAACCATCCCGACGTCTTGATCGTTTCGTCTTTCGACGAACTCGGGAAGGGTCCGATTCCGGTTGACCCTTCGTCGCCCTGCCTGCGCATTCGCGGCAACCTGGTTCTCTCGACGCGCCAGCTCGAATCGATAATCGACGACGCTGAAAGACGCGGCGGAGTCGTGACCGCGACCAGCGTCGATCCCGAGCGCGGGGGCACGATCAGCATCGGCGTGCTCGGCGAGCTCATGCGCGACGACAGCACAGGATCGGCGTCCGCCGGTCTTTCGCGCCTCTTGCCTTTCGCGCTCAACGGTCGGCCGAAGGATCGCGAGGAAGCCGAACTGCGGCTGGCCAAATCGCTGCGCGAGGATACCCGCGACAGTGACGCCGCGATGGCGCGATACGTCGATCGCAACCTGTCCTGGCGAATCAGCCGCCGTCTCGCCGCCACTTCGATCTCCGCCAATCAGGTGACGCTGGCGAATACCGCCGTTGGATTACTGGCCTCGGCACTGTTTGCATCGACCTCGTACTGGCTAAAACTGCTCGCCTCCATATTGTTTCTGTTCTCGATTACCGTCGACGGCGTGGATGGGGAGCTCGCACGGCTGACGATGACTGAATCGAAGTTCGGCGGCCGACTTGACGTGATCACAGACAATATCGTGCATGTCACGCTTTTCGCCGGAATATTCTGGGGATGCTATCGAACATCGGGAAGCGATTGGTATTTGTGGCTCTTGCCGATTTCGCTGGGCGGGCTTCTGAGCTGTGGGGTCGCCACGTGGCGCGCCTTCCAGGTCAGCGGAGAAAAAGCCGAGCAATGGATCAAGAAAATAGACCGACTCAGCGGGCGTGATTTCGCGTACCTGCTGGTGGTGCTCGCACTGTTCAATCGCCTCAGCTATTTTGCTTGGGGAACGGCGTTCGGAACGTACGTCTTTGCTTTTGTGGTGCTGTGGGCGACCTACAAGCGCTTTGGCAGCATCGAAGCCGACGCCTGAAGATTCCGCATCTCTTCGCCGGGAGACTGTATGAGCAAGAAGCCTCGAATTCTGTTGATTCAGCCGACGACTGTCCATCTGGACGGCACGCCGCATAAGACGCGATGGCGTCTCATCCTGGGCTTGATGATCCCGCTGATGGCGGGGCTGACGCCCGACGAGTACGACGTCACGCTCTGCGACGAGCGCCTCGAAGACGTCGATTTCGACGGCGGATGGGATCTCGTCGGGATGACCACCACTATCGGCGCGTCGCTGCGCGCATATCAACTTGCCGACGAATTCCGCAAGCGCGGCGTTCCCGTCGTGTTCGGCGGATTTCACGCTACGCTTCAGACCGAGGAAGCGCTCGAACACGGCGACGCCGTCGTTCAGGGCGAAGCCGATAACGTATGGCCGGAACTCCTGCAGGATTGGCGCGACGGCAAGCTTAAACGGGTATACAAGTCCGATAAGCTGCACGACCTCAAAAATCTGCCCCGTCCGCGCCACGAACTTCTCAAGCTCAATCGCTATCTATTCAAGGCGCTCCCGATTCAAGCGAGCCGCGGATGCCCCTATCGATGCTCGTTTTGCGAAATTCCGGTTTTCTATGACGGCAGCTATCGCACGCGCCCGATCGAGGACATCGTCGAGGAGATCAAGGAAGACATCCGCATTACAGGATTTCGCCGCTTCCAGTTCATCGACGACCAGATAACCGGCAAGCACAAATTCGCGAAGGAACTGTTCAAGGCTCTGATTCCGCTTAACATCCGCTTCTCGTGCCTGTGGACGGTGAACTCAAATCACGACGAGGACCTTCTCGATCTCGCGGCGAAGGCCGGGGTCTTCCACGTCAATATCGGCGTGGAATCGATCAGCCAGGACAGCCTGCTGTCGATGAACAAAATCCAGAACCACGCCAATCAGTACAAGAAGCTCCTCAAGCGCCTCGAAGACCACGGGATCTACTATTCGCTCAATTTTCTGTTCGGTCTGGAAGAGGACCATCCCAAGATTTTCGACGATACGCTCAAGTTCCTGCACGAGGTGCGCGCTCCCGAGGCGTTCTTCAATACCGTCACGCCACGCAGGGGCACGCCGATGCGCACCAAGCTCGAAGACGAGGGCCGCGTTATCATCCCCGACGCGGACCTGTATACGAACAACTTCCGATGCATGTTCGTGCCCAAGAACCTGTCGCCGCAGGAAGTCGAAGAGGGCGTGTGGCGATGCACGAAGGAGTTCTACTCGTTCAAATCGATGGCGAAGCGCCTGCTGTTCCCGCCCAATAAATTCATATGGCAGGGCCTGACGGAAAACATGCTCTTCTGGTACGGCGCGAAACGTCAGATCGATCCGGTGGATTATTATTGATC
The DNA here is from genome assembly GCA_035624805.1 of Binataceae bacterium (SeqCode). Lineage (GTDB taxonomy): Bacteria > Desulfobacterota > Binatia > Binatales > Binataceae > DASPQU01. Next base: position 6,920 of record DASPQU010000082.1, read on the forward strand.
GCGCACTGAGCGAAACCCGAACGTGGGGCCGGAGAGTATCACTCCGGCCCCATTTTTTTCGCGAACGCGACGCTCCTTTTTTTCCATCATGAGAGTTTGTGAACGAACCGCATTTCCTGGCCACCTTCAGTGGTCGTCATCCTGAACGGAGGTTGCCGGAGTGAAGGATCTCGCGCGGTCTTCCGCGCGTTAAGCCTCGGCCTTTTGACGCCCGTAGGGACGGGCGAGATCCTTCGCGGCGCTCGAAAAAATCTCGCTAGCTCAGGATGACGTCTTAAGGAATTTTCACAAACGCAGAGCGATTTCTAAAACACCTGCGCATGTGCTTCACTGGCGGTGGTTGACCGCCAATGAATTTCGATTTCAGCGCTGACGACGTCAAATTTCGCGAGGAACTGCGCGCGTGGCTCGACGCCAATGCGCCTGCACTTCTCGCCGACGGGCCTCAATACTCCGATCCGGAAAAACGATGGGAACGCGCAGCGCGATGGCATCGCGCGCTCTACGACGCCGGATGGATGGGAATCTATTGGCCGAAACAATTCGGCGGACGCGGCGCAAGCCTCATCGAGCAATACATCTACGACGAGGAACTCGATCGCATCGACGCGCCCGGCACGATCAATCCGGTCGGCCTGAATATCGCCGGACCCACCATTATGCAGTGGGGAACCGACGAGCAGAAGCAGCGCTATCTGCGGCCCATCCTCGCTGGAGATGAAATCTGGTGCCAGGGATATTCCGAGCCGGGCGCCGGTTCCGATGTGGCCTCGCTCTCGACGCGCGCCGAGGATCGCGGCGACTATTTCGTCGTGAACGGACAGAAAGTATGGACCACGCTCGCCCATCGTGCGCACTTCTGTCTGTTGCTCGCCCGAACCGATCCGGCAGCGCCTAAGCATCGCGGCCTCTCCTACATGCTGGTGGATATGAAGACGCCCGGCATCACGGTGCGTCCGCTCGTGCAGATGACCGGCAATCACGATTTCAACGAGATCTTCTTCGAAGACGTCGTCGTGCCAAAGCGCAATCTGCTCGGTCCGCAGAATGACGGATGGCGCGTCGGCGTCACCACACTGATGTTCGAGCGAGTCACGGTCGGTGCGCTGCTTCAGATCGAGCGAGAGATGGCGCGGCTTCGCGACCTGCTCAAGCGCGCCGATTCATCCGGAAGGCGGCCTGCCGATGACCCCTATGTCAGAAACAAATGCGCACAGTTCGAGAGCGACTGTCAGGCGGCGCGCTACAGTTCGTTGCGCAGTCTGAGCCGTCGGCTCAAGGGTCAGCCGCCCGGACCGGAAGGATCGATCGCCAAGTTGTTCCGCACCGAAGTGATGCTGCGGATGATGTCGTTCGCGGACGAGGTGATGGGTCCGTACGCGCAGCTTGTCGAGGGATCGCGGCTCGCGATCGAGCATGGGCGATGGATGCACGCGTACTTCTATGCGCGAGCGCAGACGATCGCAGGCGGCACGTCAGAAATTCAACGCAACGTGATCGGCGAACGCATCCTCGGCCTTCCCAAGGGCTGAAACAGGCCGTCTTAGTCGCGCGCCCCTAATTCCTTGTCAGGCTGGCTCCCGTCATGGTAGCGAACTAAGTCGCCGCCGCGTCCGACCCGGATAGCCGCCGCCGAATTGCCGTCGGTTTCGACTATCCGGCCTGTGGGCAAAGCGCCGGAGCCCGAAAAACCAGG
>DASPQU010000083.1:0-8187 GCA_035624805.1 Binataceae bacterium (SeqCode)
TCCGCCCGCCGTCGAGCGTCTTCATCGCGACCTTGAACCCCTGCCCTTCGCCCACAAGAAGATTTTCGCGCGGTACGCGCATATCGGTGAACGCGAGCTGCGCGCTATGTGCCCCGCGAATTCCCATCTTGTCTTCGATGCGCACCATCTGCCATCCGGGCGTGTCCGTTTCGACGACGAATGCGCTTATTCCATGATGTCCCTTTTCCGGCGCGGTCATTGCGAACACGATCGCGACGCTCGAGTTGGGCGAGTTGGTGATGAAATTTTTCGTGCCATTGATGACGTAGGAATCGCCGTCGCGAACCGCCCGCGTCTTCTGCATCGCAGCGTCAGAGCCGGCCTGCGGTTCGGTAAGCGCGAAGCATCCCAGCCACTCTCCCGTCGCCATCCGCGGCATGAATCGCGCGCGATGCTCCTCCGTTCCGAGTCCGAGGATCGGCCACGTCGCCAGCGAACAATGAGCGGACACGATCACCGCAGTCGCAGCGCAGGCAACGGCGAGTTCTTCGACTACGAGCGCATACGCAACCTGATCCAGTCCCGCGCCGCCGTATTTACTCGGTATGAAAATCCCCATCATTCCGAGCTGGCCGAGTTCGGCGATTATCTCGGTGGGAAATCGATGGTTTCGATCGATTTCGACGGCGGCGGATGCCAGTTTTTCGCGCGCAAAACGACGCGCGGTGTCGCGACACTGCCGCTGAGTTTCGCTGATTTGAAGGTCCATCTGACGAATCTACACGCACGGGACGACGCCCTCGAAAAGCGCGCCCACGCCCCATTTGCTTTTAGCCTAGACCCTGAACCGGGTCGATAGAAAGGGTATGCGCCAGGAGATATCAGCTATGCTTCCACGTCGGCTGGCGCTTCTCGACGAATGCGGTCGTTCCTTCGACGCGGTCGGCGCTGGCGAACGCGAGTCCGAACGCCTCCTGCTCGAAGCGCAACCCTGCGTCCTCCTCCATGGTGAACGATGCGCGCAGGGCGGCCTTCGCCTGGCGCAGCGCCATCGCCGATTTGGAGGCTAGCTTTTCGGCGAGCTTGCGGGCGGTATCCAAGAGCTGATCGGCGGGAACGACCTGATTCACGAGCCCAAGCTCGAGCGCCGTCTTCGCATCGATCATGTCGCCGATCATGATCAGTTCGCGCGCCTTGGCGTGACCAATCCGATGAGGCAGGCGCTGGGTGCCGCCGAATCCGGGAATGATCCCGAGATTGATCTCAGGCTGGCCGAAACGAGCCTTCTCGCTCGCGATCACGAGGTCGCAAGCCAGGGCGAGTTCGCATCCGCCGCCGAGGGCAAATCCATTCACCGCTGCGATCACGGGAATCGGCAGGTCTTCGAGCGACGACATCACGCGATGGCCCAATCGTCCGAACTCCAGCCCCTCGACGGTCGTCATCTTGGACATCGCCGCGATATCCGCGCCGGCCACGAACGCGCGATCGCCCGCGCCGGTGACGATCAACACGCGAATCGAAGAATCGTGGCGGACCTCCCGGATTACATGCGTGATCTGTTCGAGCACCGAACGATTGAGCGCGTTGAGCGCCGTCGGACGATTTACGGTCAGCGTCGAGATGGGAGCTTTGTCAAAAATGACGTCGGTGAGCTGCATCGATGGAAAACCTCTCGCGAATCAGTCGATTCAGCGAAATTCCGCGATACGGCGCGGTAAGTCAACCTTCCGACAATCTCAGGTTGTCTTTCGAGGACCAAAACGCCGTATAATCGTGACGGAGATTAACGTTCATGAAAACGCGAAGTATCCGCGATGCGGCGGGAAGGCTGATCGGTCGAATCGACGAGACCGAACGCGAGGAGATCGGGCACGATGCTGCCGGTCGTCTGATCGGACGTTACGACAAGAAGGCCGACAAAACGCATGACGCCGCAGGGCGCCTGGTTTCCCAATCCGGCAACATCCTCTCCAGCCTGCTTTTCGGCAAAAAGAAGTAGGTCCAGCGCTTAAGGACCGATTCAGTATTCGGGCTTGAAGTCGAAGTGATGCGTGGTTTCGACGAAGCGGACCGTGCGCGTCTTTGAACGCATCACAACGCTGTAAGTGTAGGCCCCGCCCGAAAAGAATCGCACGCCGCGTAAATAATCGCCGGTAGTCACGCCTGTGGCGGCGAACATCACGTTGTCGCCCGCGATCTCCTCCAATGTAAAGCGATGCTTTAGGTCCAGAATGCCCATCTGGAGGCACTCCTCAGCTTCGGCCTCGCTGCGCGGCGCGAACCGCGCCTGCATCTCGCCGCCTGCGGAGCGAATCGCGACGCCGGCGAGCACGCCCTGATGCGCGCCTCCCGTCCCAAGCAGCATATCGATTTCGCTTTCCTGACGGGTGGTCGCGATCGAGGCGGAAAGGTCGCCTGCGGAGAGCAGCTTTATCCCCGCTCCCGATTTACGAACCTCGTTGATCAGCTTTTCATGGCGCGGTCGATCGAGAATCGCGACGCGCAAATCCTCGACATAAACGTTTTTGGCTTCGGCAAGGGCCTTCAGATTGTCCGTGGGCGAGCGGTCGAGATCGATCACACCGACGCCGGCCGCTCCGGTCGCAATCTTATCCATGTAGGTGTCGGGGCACCTTAGGATTTTGCCCCGTTCGGCCAGCGCTACGCATGAGAGAGCGTTGGGGCCTCCGGTTGCGCATATCAACGCGCCTTCGAGGGCGTCCAGGCCGACATCGACTTCCGGCCCGGCGCCGGTACCGACAATCTCGTCGATGTACAAAATATCGGTCTCCGCGCGGGAACCTTCGCCGATCACAACCTTACCGTCCATCGCGATGCCGTTGAGCGCCTTGCGCATCGCGTCGCACGCCGCTCGATCCGCCATCCGCTCGTCGCCTTTGCCGATGAATCGCGCGGCGGCCAAAGCGGCGGCTTCGGTTGCGCGTGCGACTTCCAGAGCGAGGTTTCGTTCCATGCGGTTCGTTTCCTTAATCAGCAGCCAGCGCACCCGAGCGCGCAAACAGTGTGTCAATCAATTGGAACCCGTTATCGACCTTGATGCCAGCAGATTTAGCGCACGCCTCGGTGTATCGGCGGTCCGGATGGGGCGAGCGAGCGATGCTGCGATTCGATATGACGGCGAACGGGACAGCATCCGGGGAATGCGTTTTGATTTTGCAAGGTGTTGCGTGATCGGGTTGAAGAAGCAGTCTGAACTCGCCCATCGCGGCTAGCCCCTTAAGCATCGGGCCGAGAATCAATTCGTCGATCTTCTCCAGCGCCTCGACCTTGAGGTCCGCCCGCCCCATATGTCCCGCCTCGTCGGGCGCTTCGATATGGAGCAGCAGAAAATCCTTGCTCTTGAGCGACTCCAATCCGTAGCGCCCCTTTGCGGCGTAGTCGGTATCGAGGTATCCGGTCGCGCCCGGGACCTTGATCAACTCGAGTCCTGCGAGGCGTCCAAGACCATTGACGAGATCGACAGCCGAAATCGCGGAGCCGTGAACTCCGAAGCGTTCCCGCAAGGTCGGAACAGCAGGTTTGGTGCCCTGTCCCCAGAACCATGCGGAGGTGGCTTCCGTCTTCCCTTCCGCGCGGCGCGACTTGTTCACTGGATGGTCGCGCATGATCTCCTGCGAACGCTTCATCAGTGCGAGCAGCCGGTCAGCGCCCTCGCCTGTCGGCAGGTGCTCGGCGATCGATCTGCCGCTGATATCGTGCGGAGGAGTCAGCTTCGTGCCGCGAACGCCGTTGCGCCACATCATAAGATGGCGATAGCTGACGCCGGCGAAGAACTCGATTCCATTACCGGCAAGCTCGCGCCGGATCGAATCGACAATCTGCGCGGCCTCTTCGCTGCTGATATGCCCGGAGGTGAAATCGCTCATCACGGTCGCGCCGTTTGAATCGGTCGCGAGCGAAACGAGATTCATCCGGAACACGACATCGGCGGGGCCCGTCTCAATTCCCATGCTCGCCGCTTCGATTGGCGCGCGCCCGGTGTGATAACGAGCAGGATCGTAACCAAGCATGCTCATCGTTCCAACGTCGCTGCCGGGCGGCATCCCGTCCGGAATGGTGCGGACCAACCCGAGCGTCCCGCGCGCGGCGATCATATCCATGTTGGGCTTGCGCGCGGCTTCAAGCGGAGTTCGCCCGCCCAGCTCGTCGCAGGGCCAGTCGCCCATCCCGTCGCCGTGGATGATCACGTACTTCACGTCAATCGATCTCAAGGAGCTTGCGCACCTTTTCGATGTCCGGTTCGACGACGATCGTATTGCTGAGGTTCTTCAGAGCGGTATCGGGGTCCTTGAGGCCATGACCGGTCAGAGTGCAAACGACGACCGATCCCGGCTTGAGGCCGCCCGTGGCCCCGTACTTGAGAAGGCCGGCCACCGAGGCGGCAGATGCCGGCTCCGCAAAGACTCCCAGCGACGCGATCAGCCGATATGCTGACAGAATCTCGGCATCCGTAACCATATCAATAATTCCACCGGATTCGTCACGCGCGTCGGTTGCGCCCTTCCAGCTCGCCGGATTTCCGATCTTGATCGCCGTCGCCACGGTTTTCGGAGCGTCGATCGGATGGCCAAGCACGATGGGCGCAGACTCCGCCGCCTGATACCCCATCATCCGAGGCAAGCGCGTCGAAAGCCGTTCCTTGTTGTAGTCCTTATATCCCGCCCAATATGCGGTGATATTTCCCGCATTACCGACGGGCAGGAAATGATGGGTGGGCGCGTCACAGAGCTGATCGCATACTTCGTATGCACCCGTCTTCTGCCCTGCGATACGATCGGGATTGACGCTGTTGACAAGCCGAATTCGGATTGGATCGCGCTCGGCCAGGTCGCGGACGACCTTCAAGCAGATGTCGAAGTTTCCGATGACCTCGACCACGCGCGCCCCGTGCATCACGCTCTGCGAAAGCTTTCCTATCGCAACAGCGCCTTTTGGAATCAAAACGAACGCGCGCAGCCCTGCCCGCGCGGCATACGCCGCCGCCGACGCCGCGGTGTTGCCGGTCGAGGCGCAGATGACGGCCTTGGCGCCGTCGCCAAGAGCCTTGGACATCGCGACCGTCATGCCGCGATCTTTGAAGGACCCGGTAGGATTGGCGCCTTCGAACTTCAAGTAGAGCTTGATGTTTCGTCCGGCCCGGTCCGCGAGCATCGGGCTTTCGATAAGCGGCGTATTCCCCTCATTGAGGGTGACAACCGGGGTCTTGTCGGTAACGGGAAGAAAGCGGCGATAGTGCTCGATCAGGCCGGGCCATCGCCGCAGGCGCATGCCGGATTGGGAATCATGTTGCTCGGCCATAATGCTAAAGCCGCTCCTCAATTCTTATGTACGCCGGCGCGGCTGAGATAATGCGACTGCGGGAAATCTCACCAAGCGCTTTCATAAGATTCTTCTCGCGCGCCTCATGGCTGCGCATCACGACCGGGACGCTTCCCTCGCCTGCTCTTCCTTCCTGGATAACGGAAGCTATCGAGATTCCGTTACGGCCCAAAATCGATGCGATCCTGCCGAGCACGCCCGGCTTATCCGCCGCGATAAACCGCAGATAGTATTCGCATACCACGTCCGCCATCGGCTTGACACGTGCGCGACGGATTCGCTCGAAGGGATAGCCCAGCGCGTGAGATCGTGAATCTCCGCCAAAGCGGCGATCGCGCGCGATTTCGATAATATCCGCCATGACAGCAGTCGCCGTCGGCATCTGACCCGCGCCCAATCCGAGATACATCGTCGAACCCAGCGCCTCGCCGTGGATATAGATGGCATTGTACGCGCCGCTGACGCTGGCGAGAACGTGGCGCGACGGGATCATCGTAGGATGGACGCGAGCCTCGATCACGCCATTGTCGTCCTTGGCGATCGCGAGCAGCTTGATCGTGCATCCCAACTCGCGCGCGAACGCGATATCCGCCCGTGTCACGCCCGAAATTCCCTCGGTGTGGACCTGATTGGGTTTGATCAACGCGCCGAACGCGAGCGTCACCAGCAGACAGAGCTTGTGCGCAGCATCGTGCCCGCCGATATCGAGGGTCGGGTCTGCCTCGGCGAGTCCGGCGCGCTGCGCATCCTTCAATGCGACATCGAAGTCGAGGTTTTGCTCCGTCATCGCGCTCAGAATCGAATTGCAGGTGCCGTTGACGATTCCGTAAACAGCGCGCTGACGATCTCCCGCCAGTGCCTGACGCAGCGTTCTGATAATCGGGATACCGCCGCCGACGCTCGCCTCAAAACCGAGCGCGCGTCCAGTTTTGCCCACAGTGTGGAAGATTTCCCCGCCATGCTCGGCGAGGAGCGCTTTGTTCGCGGTGACAACATCCTTGCCCGCGTTCAGCGCCTTGAGAATCAGGGTCTTCGCCGGTTCGATTCCGCCGAAAAGCTCGACGACGATATCGATATCGGGACGCGTGACGAGCGTATGCGGATCATCGTTCAGGACCGCCCTGGTTATCCCCAAAGACGCGTTCGGCTTGACAAGCTTGTCGACGACCGCCGTTAGTTCGAGCGGAGCGCCGACCCTTTCCGCCAGCATCGCCCCGTTCGATCGCAGCAGCTTGACGACGCCGGTCCCGATTGTGCCGCAGCCGAGCAGTGCTATTCGCACCGGAGCTTCGTTCATGCCCAAGTCCCCCCTGTTCCGGATGCTAGGAAGCGCGCGCAATGCGCCGCGGCGCGGCTTGCGGGGCGCGCGCGAGAGCGTGCTTGATGCCGCGAAGAGCCTGTCGCGTGCGATGCTCATTTTCAATCAGCGCGAACCGCACGAAACCGTCACCATCGGCGCCAAACCCGACTCCCGGCGACACGGCGACTTTGGCTTCGGAGAGCAAAAATTTGGCGAACTCCAGCGACCCCATCGCTCGAAACGGCTCCGGCACGGGCGCCCATACGAACATCGTCGCCTTGGGCTTTTCCAGCGGCCATCCCGCGCGTTTGAGTCCGTCAACCAACACATCGCGCCGTCTTCGATAGGTCTCGACAATTTCGCCGACGCAATCCTGCGGGCCGTTGAGGGCGGCGATCGCTGCGACCTGAACGGGTGTAAACATCCCGTAGTCGAAGTACGATTTCAGCCGCGTCAACGCCGCGATCATCTCGCGATTCCCCACGCAGAACCCGACGCGCCATCCGGGCATGTTGTAGCTCTTCGACAATGTGAAGAACTCGACGCCGACATCTTTCGCGCCCGCCACCTGCATCATCGACGGCGCCTTGTAACCGTCGAAGCACAGGTCAGCGTAGGCCAGATCGTGAACGACCAGGATTCCCGTCTCCTTCGCGAAGTCGACGATGCGTTTCATAAAATTCAGATCAACGATTGAGGTCGTCGGATTATGCGGAAAGTTCATGATCATCAGCTTGGGTCGAGGCCAGCTTCGGCTGAACACCGCCATCAGCTCGTCAAAGAACTGCTCGCCGTTATGCAGCGGAACGCCCTGTACCTGCGCGCCCGCGATGATGCATCCGTACTGATGAATCGGATAGGTGGGGGTCGGCGCGAGGACAACGTCGCCCTGATCGAGCGTCGCGATCGCGAGATGGGCGATACCCTCCTTCGATCCGATCGTAACGATCGCCTCGCTGTCCGGGTCGAGTTGGACGCCGTAGCGACGCTGATACCAGTCTGTGATCGCGAGGCGTAGCTTGAAGACACCGCGCGATACGGAATAGCGATGGTTGGCCTCCTTGGTGGCGGCCTCGACGAGCTTGGCGACGATATGGGGAGGCGTCGGCATATCGGGATTGCCCATCCCGAAATCGATAATGTCCTCTCCCTCGCGTCGCGCCTTAAGGCACAGATCGCCGATTACGTTGAATACGTAGGGTGGAAGCCGCTTTATCCTGGGAAAATCCATCGCCTCTTCGTTTTACCGCCTCGCGACCGCTCCCTTACGCGGTCAGTTCATCAGTTTTAACCGACGCCGGAGAACCCCGCCAGTGGCTCGGCGGCACGGCGTCTCGATCTCGAATTTCAGTTCGCCAGCCTGACATTCCGCCTCGGACGGCCTTGCTTTCCAAAACGGTTGACGTTGTACGTTTCGCGTCATACTGTAGACGTAGTGATTCGAAGCTTCCGATGCGCCGACACGGAGGACTTGTTTAACGACCGCCCCAACTTCCGTTTCAAAGCCATTGAACGGAGCGCGCGTCGGAAATTGCTGCTGCTCCACGCCGCGATGACGCTCGCCGACCTCGCGCGGCTGCCGG
>DASPQU010000084.1:0-5875 GCA_035624805.1 Binataceae bacterium (SeqCode)
TAGCGCTTTGCACGAATCAAAGCGAAAAACCCAAATGACGGAGGGGTACTTAGTACCCAGGGGCCCACACCTCGGCCAGGGACGAGCAGGTCGTGTTACGACTTCAAAACGGAGTCTGAACCGCCGAAAGCGGTTGTATTCAGGCGACTGGCAACAATATGACATGCACTATCTGATGGATGCCTATGAAACGCCTTGACGGAAAAATCGCGTTGATCGTGGGAGGCGGCGCTGACGGTCCGCCGAGACCGGGCGAAACCTTGTCGATGGGCAACGGGCGGGCGACCGCGATATGTTGTGCGCGCGAAGGCGCGCGCGTGATGGTCGCCGATCGCTCGCTAAACCTCGCAGAGGAAACCGCCGCCGCGATTCGCACTGAAGGCGGAACGGCGAACGCCATTGCGATGGACGTCGCAAACGAGTCGGATTGCCGCGCCGCCGTCGAAGCGACCGTCAAGGCATTCGGCGCGCTCCACTTGCTGGTCAATAATGTCGGAATCGCGATCGGTGGTCGCCTCCTCGACACCAGTACCGAGCAATTCGACAAGATGGTCGCCGTCAATCTGCGAAGCCATTTCCTGATGATGCGCTACGCCGTTCCTGAGATGAAAAAAGCGGGAGGGGGCGCGATCGTGAACGTCTCCTCAATGGCCGCGCTGCGCAGCAATCAGCAGATTTCCTACGAGGCGACCAAGGCCGCGCTGCTCGGTGCGTCGCGATCGGCCGCGGCCTCGCACGCGCGCGACAATATACGAGTCAACACGATCCTGCCTGGGCTGATTAACTCATCGATGGTGCGCCGATTGATCGGCGATCGCGAGGCGCAAGTCGCGCCGCGAATCCCGATGCGCCGGCAGGGGACGCCATGGGAGATCGCCAAGGCTATAGTCTTTCTGCTCTCCGACGATGCGTCCTACATCACGGGCACGGAACTCATTGTCGACGGCGGCCTGAGCATGGGTTAGTTTTTGCTGCACTTGGGCTGACATCAACCACGTCGATCGCGCTATAGTCCGGGCAGAAATTACGGAGACGCCGCGACAATGCCAGTCGACTACATCCCGCGCACGCGCGAACTATACAGCGAATTCATTCCGTATCGGTGGGTTTACAACGAAGGCGTGCCGCCGTGGACCCCGCTCAAGAAACCGATTTCCCAGTGCAAGGTCGCGCTGATGAGTTCCGGCGGACTGATGTATCGCGATCAACCGCGATTCCACCGCGAGGACGCCTCGTATCGCAAGATCCCGAAGAACGCGCGTCGCGACGAACTCAGCATCTGGCACTTCGGCTACATCACGACCGACGCCGAACGCGATCCGAACTGCGTGTTTCCCCTGGAGCGGATGCGCGAGCTCGAAGCCGAGGGGGTCATCGGCGAACTCAGCGATCCCGTGTTCAGCTTCATGGGCGGCGTCTATTCTTCCCGTAAGGTGCGCGAAGAGCTGGCGCCGCAGATAGCCGACGAGCTCAAGCGCGCGCACGTCGATGCGTTTTACCTGGTGCCCGCCTGACCCGTCTGTCATCAGTCCGTTGGACTGATCGCGCGAGTTGTCGAGGAGGCCGGAATCCCGACTCTGTGTATGACCTCGGCGCTCGACATCACGCAGGCCGTGAATCCGCCGCGCGCGGTGTTCCTGAATTTTCCACTGGGCCATCAGACCGGCAGGGCTGGCGACGTCGCCATTCAACGCGCGATTGTGCGCGACGCGATGCGCGCGTTCGAGACGATCAAAGCGCCTGGCGAGATCGTGCAGCTCCCGTACGTATGGGATCCTAACGATCGCACGTGGGAGACGCGTGATTACACGAAAGGATGGATGCCGAAGCGGCCCACGCCTGAGGAGGCGGACCGGGCGGATGAAATCCGGCGCGCGCGCTTCGCGAAGTAGACACTGAAAATACCGGCGCATGATGCGCCGCTGATCCAATATCGCGAGGGGGAAATGAACTCAATATCGTTTGCGATCATTCTTGCCTTGATCGAGTACAGCGCGTTCTCCATGCAAGTCGGTCGGATGCGCGTGAAGCACGGAATCCAGGCGCCTGCCGTCAGCGGTCACCCGGAGTTCGAGCGATGGTTTCGGGTTCAGCAGAACACGCTTGAGTCGCTCATCGTATTTATCCCGGCGCTCGTGATCTTCGGATTCTATGTCCATTCCAAAATTGCGCTTGTGCTGGCGCTCGGATGGATCGTCGCGCGGGCGCTCTACGCGCGCGGATACGTTGAGGACCCGGCGAAGCGCTCGACGGGAGCGGCGCTGACCTTTGCTATCAACGTTATCCTTCTGCTCGGCGGCCTCATCGGGGTGTTCGTTTTCAAGTTCTCGCAGAAATAAGACGGACGCGTGAGCAGTTGCACTTTCCAGTTTACCCGCACGTGCGCGGCGGATAAATTTTGCCTGTTGTTCAGGAATTTTACTCTCTAATCCGGGTCAAGGAGATTTTTGAATCATGGCAGAAGAACGCAAAGGCGCAGTGACGATGCGCGGAAATCCAATCACCCTGGTAGGACCGGAAATCAAACCCGGCCAGAAAGCCCCGAGTTTCAACGGCGTCGGCAAGGGCCTTGCGCCGGTAAACCTCGATTCGTTCAAAGGCAAAGTTAAGATTCTGAGCGCGATTCCGTCAGTGGATACGCCGGTATGCGACGCCGAGACCCGGCGTTTCAACGAAGAAGCTGCAAAGCTCGGCTCAGGCGTCGAGATAGTGACCATCTCGATGGATCTGCCGTTTGCGCAAGCGCGATGGTGTGGCGCGGCGGGCGTCGACAAGGTCACGATGGTCAGCGATTTCAGGGAACACGACTTCGGATCGAAGTACGGCGTACTGATGAAGGAAACCGGATTGCTCGCGCGCGCGGTTTTCGTCCTCGACAAGAACGATAACGTCACGCATGTCGAGTACGTCAAGGAAGTCGCGAACCATCCCGATTACGATTCGGTTCTGAACGCGGCGAAGAAGGCGGCTGCGTAGGAACGCGCGCGAGATGATTGTCACGAGGGGCCGGCATCGCCGGCCCTTTTTTTCGCTATGCGCTTTGAACGCAAGCGGCATCGAACACGGAATTTGACAGTAGCCGATACGAGGCATATTAAGATTTTCGCATCCGATGCACGGGAAGCCGGTGAAAGTCCGGCACTGCCCCGCAACTGTATGGGTGGACGAGGGTCCACGACGCCACCGTCACGACGGCGGGAAGGCGGACCCGAGGACGAAGCCCGAGTCAGGAGACCGGTCGGATGGCAATTATGACTGCCTTCCGCGGGGAGGGTGGCATCAGCGAATCTTTCCTGACGCCCGACCCCATAGCCGAGAAGGTCGGGCGTTCCTTTTTTCTGCCCACCTCCTGCGCGGAATGCGCATTCACGCGGAGGGAGTGAATGGAGCTCAAAGGGTTCAAGATCGTTGCCGTCGCGATTGCAATCGCGATAAGCGCCACGAATCGCGCACACGCGGACGGCAGCGCCGCGGCATCAACGCCGAGCGCCACGTCGACGCAATCTGCTCAGAAAACGTCGGATGCGGCGGGCAAGAAAACCGAGGCCAAAAGCGCGCAAGCAAAATCCGCGGGCAACGAGGGAGAGCAGAAACTGGCACCCGTGGTCGTGACCGCGACGCGTATCGAGGAGCCGGCCAGCGATGTTGGCGTAAGCGTGACCGTCGTCGAGAAACAGCAGATCGACGACCAGAAGATTCAGCAGGTTGAAGGCGCTTTGCGCGAAGTTCCCAGCGTCGTCGTGACGCAGCAGGGCAGCAACGGCAGCCTCACCGATGTATCGATTCGCGGCGCGGAATCGAATCAGACGCTGGTGATGATCGACGGTGTCGAAGTCAACAAAGGGTCAACCGGCGGATTCGATTTCGCGACCCAGATGACGCCCGGGTTCGATCGTATCGAGGTGGTGCGCGGCGGGGGCGGCGCGCTCTACGGATCGTCGGCGATCGGCGGCGTGATCAACCTGATTTCCGAGCAGGGCGAGGGGCCCGCCCATTTCACCATGCTCTCGGAAGGCGGGAATCGCGCCGCACAGGGGCAGGTCGCGACTTTCGGCGGCTCCAGCGGAAAGCTCGATTACTCGGGTTCGCTGAACTATTTTTCCACCGAGGGATTCCGGCTCGCCAACGACAACAGCGATAATCTGACCGGCGCGACCAGGCTCGACTATCATCTCGACGCGGACACAACGATTCGCGTTTTCGCGCGATACATTCGATCCAACGTCAGTTTGCCCGAATACCAGGTCTTCTTTTTTCCACCGATCTCGCTCGATCCCACAGCACATCAACGCGAAGAATTCATGCTTTTTAAGGGCGAACTCGAGCATCGATTCTCTGATCATCTGGACGGCCGGATGAGCGCTTTCTATGTCCGCGACGAAGTTCGCATCAACGACTACCCGTTCAACGCGGTTCCGAACCCGGGCACGAACTTCGAGGCCGACGACTATCCCGACGAGATTCGCGGAAGCAATTCGGAACTGATTTATTCGTGGAATTCGAATTGGCGTACGCTGGTCGGCTTCGACTTCAAGGATCGATGGGCGCGGTCGACCTCGAACGCCACGGCGTTTCCGCCACCGACCTCCTTCACGGAACGACGGCAGGAATATGCCGGCTATGTTCAGCAGCAGGGAAGTCTGTTTGATGGCCGATTGATCGGAACCGGCGGCTGTCGAGTCGACGGTAACAGCCAGTTTGGCGAGGAGTTCAGCCCGTCATGGTCGGTTACGATGCCGGTGAAAGAAATCGCGACTACGTTTCGCGGCAGCTACAGCGAAGGCTTCCGTGCGCCGTCATTCAACGAACTGTACTATCCGGATTTCGGCAATCCGAATCTGCAGCCTGAACTGTCAAGCGAATACGACGGCGGCTTCACGACCACGCTTTCTGAATGGGGTCAGTTGAGCGCCAACTACTTCTCGCGCCGCGTGCACAATCTGATCGTGGCGGTGTTTATTCCTCCGGCGACTTTTACCGAAGGCAACACGGCACGCGTCGATGTTCAGGGTGTCGAAATAATCCCATCGGTTGGCCCGTTTTACGGATTTACGTTAAACGGATTCTTCACGATTCTCGACGAGACGCACGTTTCCGGGCCCCAATCGACCGCGCAGCCGCTCCGCGTTCCTAAACGATCCGCATACGGCCTGCTGCAATATGCGCGCACCGGCATTTTTCACGTGAGAGACAGAGTGGTTGCGAGTCTCGGATACAACTTCGTCGGCGATCGCGACGACATTACAACGCAGTTCACGGTCGGCAACAACGTCGCGTATCATCTTTTCAACGCGGCCGTTTCTTACGAAGGCCGAATGCCCTGGTATGCGATCAGCGACGAGGAAGTTTTCGCGCGCGTGTCAAATCTTTTCGATCGCAACTATTCGCAGACCCTCGGCTATCCGTCGCCACGGGTCAACTTCGTCGCCGGCGTGCAGGTGAGTTTCTTCTAGTTTGCTGCGGATTTTGCGATTCAACGTCAGGGTCGTATGTTGACCATTAGCGCTGACGGATAGAGAATCGGGCGAATGACAAGAACGTTGCAAAAGGCTTTCAACGCTGCCGCAAAGCTTCCGGAACGAGAGCAGGAGGCATTTGGGAGATGGGTTCTCGAGGAGCTTGCCGCGGAGCGTCGGTGGGACAAGGCCTATTCTCGCTCGCACGATCAACTCGCGAATCTGGCCGAGGAAGCGTTGGCAGAACATCGCAAGGGGCGCTCAAAACCCCTTGACCCCAAAGCAATCTGACCTCGAAGACCACCAGACGCTTCCGCGCGCCCTTCGCGGCGCTTCCAGTCGAAATAAAGCGTCGGGCGCGAGAGGCTTATACGCCTTTTCAACCAGATCCTGAGCATCCGAGCCTCCGCCTTAAGCGC
>DASPQU010000085.1:0-2905 GCA_035624805.1 Binataceae bacterium (SeqCode)
GAGCTTCGTGCGGGCGGAATCCGCACCCAGGCGCTTTTGACACCGATGACGATTGAGCTTAATCCCGTCCGTGCGGCGCAACTCGAAATCGCGATGCCCGAACTGGCCGCGATGGGATTCGATGTCGAGCGGTTCGGGCCCTCGACCATCGTGCTCAAAGGAACGCCTGCCGTGTTCGGGTTGGAAAACGCCGCTCGCTTGTTGACCGAGATGATCGAGAGCATGCACGAGGCGCGTCCGGGCGCTGTGATGTTCGAGGACTGGCTCAAGCAGCTCGCATGTCATGGTTCGGTGCGTGTGGGAAGAGTTCTCGATGCGCGCGAGATCGAGGAATTACTGCGCGAGCTCGACAAAACCGAGTTCAAAACCAATTGTCCTCACGGTCGTCCCGTCCATATTCAATTTGGACGCGGGCAAATCGAGCGGATGTTTCGCCGATGAGCACCGAACTTCAATCCGTGAGGAATACCGCCACGATAGCCCCCCGCCCACGCATCAGGGTTGGTTTCATCGTTGGTCCAACCGGCTCGGGCAAGACGTCGCTCGCGCTACGCATCGCCCGACATCTTGAAGCCGAAATCATCAACGCCGACTCGCGGCAGCTTTACCGGGCGATGGACATCGGGACATCGAAACCGTCGCAAAGCGAGCGAGTGGCGATCAGGCACTTCCTTATCGATATTCGCAACCCTGACGAGCCCGTTGACGTGGCGCAGTTCGTCCAGCTTGCGCGCGAGGCGGTTTACGATATCGCGTCGCGCGGAAAACGTCCGCTCGTTGTCGGAGGGAGCGGGCTGTACCTGCGCGCGCTGCGCGGGGGCATTTTCAAGGGACCGCCGGCGTCGCCCGAGATTCGCAGCGAACTGGAGATGGTTGCGCGTGAGCGCGGAGTGGGTTTCCTGCATGATGAACTCGCCGGAATCGATCCTTCCGCGGCGTCGCGTATCCAGCGCGGCGATCTCTATCGAATCGTCCGCGCGCTCGAGGTGTGGCGGCTGACCGGCGTCCCGATCACTACCCATCAGGAAGGCCATCGCTTTGCCGCGCGCGAATTCGACGATCTTGCGCTCGCGCTCAAGGTCGAGCGCGCGCAGCTTTACGAGAATATCGATCGACGCTTCGATTTGATGATGGCCGAAGGCCTGGTGAACGAAGTTCGAACGCTTCTCGAACGCGGATACAGTCCTCAGAAGCCGCCGCTTAGCACGATTGGCTATAAGGAGATCGCGGGCTATTTGCGCGGAGAGATGACGCTCGAAGCGGCGGTTGCGCTAGCCAAGCGCGAGACGCGCAGGCTCGCGAAACGTCAGTTGACATGGTTTAACGCCGATCCGCTTCTGGAATGGATTGACGTGACCGACGCTACCGAGCAAGCTAGGGCGCGATTCGAGAAGTTTTTCGGATCCCCCACGTCATGATGCGCGCGCGCACAACCACGAATCATCACCCCAGGCGTGGCGCCAACGGTGAAGCCGCATCCGCCCAGACTCCCGCTGTCAGCGCGATAGAACGCGTGCGGCTGGCGCGCAATCCGGCGCGTCCGCAAACCCTCGAATATATCGATCTTCTGTTCCAGGATTTTTTCGAGATTCACGGAGATCGACGTTTCGGCGATGACGGCGCGGTCGTAGCCGGACTCGCGAGGTTCAGGGGCGTTCCCGTCGCGATCGTCGGGCAGCAGCGCGGTCGTTCGACTGCGGATCGCCTGAAGCGCAACTTCGGCAAGCCGCGTCCCGAGGGTTATCGCAAGGCGGCGCGCGTTTACGAACTCGCCCAGCGGTTCCATCTTCCGCTGATTACATTGATCGACACGCAGGGCGCGGACCCCGGCATCGGAGCGGAGGAGCGCGGACAACCCGAAGCGATCGCGGCCAATCTGGAGCTGATGGCGCGTCTCACGATCCCGTCGATCGCGTGCGTGATAGGAGAGGGCGGTTCGGGGGGCGCGCTGGCGCTGGGCGTCGCGAACGTCGTGTTGATGCAGGAGAACGCGTGCTATTCGGTAATTACACCCGAAGGGTGCGCAGCGATTTTGTGGCGCGAAGCGACCGAAGAGAACGTCGCGCGCGCGGCATCGGCATTGAAAGTTGCGGCATCCGACCTGCTTGGCTTTGGCATTATCGACGAAGTCATTGCAGAACCACCCGGCGGCGCTCACGTCGCGCCCAAGGAGGCCGCACGAACGCTGGGCGACGCAATCGCACGCCATCTCAAGCGGCTGACGCGGATGACGCCCGCCGCGCTCAGACGCGCCCGCGATCGGAAATTCGCTAAAATGGGTTCGCATTTCCTGCTCGATCGCCGCGTTGAAAAGACCACCGCGATCGGCTAGCCATTCCTGCCACATGTCATCACGTGCATCCGCGAAAACCGTTTCGCTTCCCGACCTTCGGGCGCGAATTGACGAGTACAACCGCAAGATTCTGAAACTTCTCTCCGAGCGTGCGCGCCTGGTGCTGGACGTCGCTCGACACAAGCATCTTCATGGAATCGCGGTATATCAGCCGGTTCGCGAGCGGGAAGTGATCGATCGGATGATAGCGGCGAATCCCGGGCCGCTTACGCCGGAACATATCGCGCGAATCTACACCGAGATCATTTCAGCGTGCCGCGCTTTGGAGCAGCCCCTGCGTGTTGCGTTTCTGGGACCGGAGCACACTTATTCACATCAGGCTGCGATCGCGAATTTCGGATCGAGCATGCTCTACTTGCCGCAGCCGTCCTTCGCCGAGGTGTTCAGCTCGATTGAAAACGGGCGCGCGGAATTCGGCGTCGTGCCGGTCGAGAACTCGACCGAGGGATCGATCAACCTGACGCTGGACCTTCTGATAGATACGACCCTGGTGATAGTCGGCGAGATTTTGCTGCCAATCCGTCATGCGCTGCTTTCGCGAGCGAAGCACGA
>DASPQU010000086.1:0-5324 GCA_035624805.1 Binataceae bacterium (SeqCode)
ACAGCCACGCGAAATCTGCACCTAATAGTGTGACGTTGGTCCGATCCCCCCCGGGTGCCCTACAGACGGACCGCCTAAACCGGCGCTGAACCCCGAGCCGAGCTTTGTCGGCATCGTATGGTTCGCCTCGTTTACGCTGACAACTTTACCGTCGATGAATTTTACGTCTACGAATGTTCCGGCATCCCCCTCGCGCGAGGCGGTGTAAAGCAACTTCGCCGTGATGTCGCCATTGTTGGAGCTCTTCGCGTAGCTCCAGATTTCGGTCGTCTGATCCGGATAAGCGCGAATATCCGGCTCCCCGAATCGATCATGCACTTCGCGCATTGATTCCCCTGGCGTGACCTGCTGCTCCATGCGTTGGGCGCGATATCCGGATGCGCCCTGATAGAGTAGGCCGCATCCCGACAGAAGCCCCGCCAGCACCCACGCACCGACATATTTGACGAAATATCGCATTGAGTATTCGATTGTTTTGATCAGACCGGCCGAAGTCAACGAGGTCGCTTTTAAAATGACAATGTCGCCGGCTGTGCTATAGAGCATGGGTCGCGGGCGCGATGGAGGTAGCGGATGACCCGTAAACTCAAACTGGTCAAAGGGGGATCACAGCGTGGAACCCTCGTTTACGGAATGCGGTGGTTCGAGGAGGGAGCCGTCAGCGGCGTTGAGGACGCGCGGGTGTCTACGGTCGACGACAGTCCGCGGCGAGTCACGATGCACTTGATAGAAGGAACGCGGGCGCAAATCCGCCGCCAACTGATGAACAGCATCGATGCCTTTTTTGAGTTGCTTGATGAACCAAAATCCTGAGGGAGATGAGAAATGGAACTGAAATTCGTCAAATATGAAAAACGTGGGCACATCGCCCACATCACTTTTAATCGTCCCGAGCGGATGAATGCGCTTCATCCTCCGTGTCATTCCGAAATGGACCAGGTGTGGGACGATTTTATTGCAGACAAGGCGATGTGGGTTGCGATTGTCACCGGCGCCGGCGATAAGGCGTTCTCCGCCGGCAACGATTTGCGCTGGACCGCGGAGCATCGCGGAGAGGCGTTTCCCGCGATGAAGGGCGGCTTCGCGGGTATCACCGCGCGCTACGATATCTTCAAGCCGATCATCGGCGCGGTAAACGGATTCGCGCTTGGGGGCGGTTTCGAAATCGCTCTGTGCTGCGACATTCTGATTGCAGCCGATCACGCGCGTTTCGGCCTTCCAGAGCCCCGCGTCGGTCTGATGGCTGCGGCAGGCGGTGTGCATCGGCTACCCAGGCAAATTCCGCTCAAGATCGCGATGGGCATGATGCTTACAGGCAAACACATCACTGCGCAGCAGGCGCTCTCTTACGGTATAGTCAATGAGGTGGCGCCGCTGAAGGACCTGATGGCGGCGGCGGAGCGATGGGCAAACGAAATTATGGAGTGCTCGCCTCTGTCGATTCAGGCGACCAAGCATGCGTCGATGACGGGACTCGGCATCCCGGTTGCGGATGCGATCGCAAAATCCTACGAGCTGCAGTCAAAGTTGTTCCGATCGAAGGATGCGATCGAAGGACCGCTCGCGTTCTCCGAAAAGCGCAAGCCCAACTGGACCGGTGAATGATGCGGACGGCGAATGGATCCGATCGAAATCGTTTCTGAGGTCGCCTGTGTATTTGTGGCTATCGCCATTGGGGCGACGTGGCCGCCGATGCTGTCGGGGGCTTTCTGGGCGATGCTGACGTTCTACGGAATAGTTTCCGTGCTCTTCGACGACGAGACGCCGCGGGGAATCCCGGGCATCGAGACGATCAAGGAATCGCTGCGAACATCCGACCGCCAGTCGAACGCGGGATCCGGCAGCGCGCCGCAGGGATGAGGAATTCGAAGCCGCCGCTCTCATTCGTGAGGGCGGCGGCTTTTGCGTCGAAGGCAGCGGGCGCGACGGAATTTGCTTTCCGCCGCGCCGGCTTGGACCCGGCTCAGATCAGTTTCAACTGAAGATGATCTGATGCGTAGTCATGTTTTCGAAAATACGCGGATTCGTCGTGTAGTGGCCGGCGCGCTTCGAATCCGGGAAATAATAGTACCAGGCGCCGGCGGTGAAGTTGTACATGAACGGGAACGTGCCCGGATCGGTGTAGAACCATTGCCCGAGGATATAGTCGTAGAAGTAGGCTCCGTGAGCCGAATTGTTGGCATCGGAAAAATACTCGAACCCGAGATCAACGTGATACAGGTTGGGGAAAAACGCGTATGTATAGTAGCCAAACAGATTCCCGTCGGGGAACACGAGATAGTAGAAGCCGCCTCCGACCGACACTTCGCCGTTGAAGAATGCCGGATGAGTAAATGGGGTCGGCGTCGCAGTGGGCGTCTGAGTTGGGGTCAACGTGGGCGTCGGAGTCGCGGAAATGGTGGCCGTTGGCGTCGGAGTAATGGTCGCTGTCGGGGTTAGCGTCGGAGTCGGCGTCAACGTCGGTGTCGGAGTTGGGGTCGGTGCAGGTGGATAACAGTTGCAAGCCCCCGACCCGCTGAAGTTCACCTGGATGATGTTGCAATCCGTCACCATGTTCGACAGTTCGGTCGGGTCAGGTGTATAGGAAAGCGCCTCTTCGACCGAGGTGCCCGCGATAAAGCCGCCGGGGACCGTAGGCGCGTTGATTTCCGGATGACTCATCGACGAACGTAACGTTGGCGTCAGCGACAACGCAGTGCCCGGGTTGCACGCCCAACCGTTCACATTACCGGGAACCGGGAAAACGCCCGGCAGCGGAATCCCGCTGGGATTCGTCGGAGCGAGTTGATAGTTCGGCATCGACGAGAGAATCTCGATTGCGCCCTGGCTGTTTTTCGTCGTGTTCGTCGCGAAATTATTGCTGATACCCCGCGCGACGGACAGCGAGAACACTTGGTCTGCTGAAACCGGGCATCCGCAGCAAGCCTCCATCTCCTCGATATCGTCGTAAACGTAGATCATCGCGCATAGCCATCCGGGAGCCGGCGAAGAAGCGGCAGAAGTCGGATTGACTATTCGCAAGACATTGTCGCCCCGACCGCCGGAAAAGCCCGGACCGCCCCATCCCGCGGCGCTGGGCGAGACGGTCGAACTTGTATCGTAGTAGCTGGTTTGCGCGATGTCGGTCTGCGCGAACGCACGCGACTGAACACCCGCCGTCGCAACCAGGAAAAGCCCCGCGGCTAGACTGAGGACGCGTGACCTAACCATAGATAGTTTCCTCCACTCGAAACGTCGACGTGCGAATAACTGGGGACCAAGACCGCAAACAAAAGCCTGCGCCCGCGATGGTGCTCACTCTTCGCCGCTCGTAAGTCCCATATTCCTCAGAAAAAAACAAGGGAAAATGAATATTGTCGAAAAGTTTTTTCCCACAGTTTTAATGATGACAATCTGCCAATCAGACGACCAAACTGCTCGAATGCACCCATAACACGCAAAAGTTGCCGTAAGTGCCCGGCAGTTCGTTTGGCACAGGGTCGGG
This sequence comes from Binataceae bacterium (SeqCode), assembly GCA_035624805.1. GTDB lineage: Bacteria > Desulfobacterota > Binatia > Binatales > Binataceae > DASPQU01. The sequence continues at coordinate 3,485 of DASPQU010000086.1, forward strand.
TTGACAGTTCTTCGGCTGGCTTCGGTGCGTCTCACCCCCAAGCGGCGATCTCTCCTGCTGTTTCACTTCCTACCCTTGCGGCTGCGCGATTTCGGACCCGACCCGTAGTCGCCGAAAGGTTCGTCGCGTTCGCGCACAGCCTGCCGAAACCCGATTTCGCCTGCGCGTGCGACAAAGTCCAGGCCCTCCTGCGTATGGCGCGCGATTCCATCAAACAGCGATCCGACCAGTCGCGAAGTCGCGAAGCCCATGTTTTCCGCCGTGTGGTTGCAGAGAAGCTTGAGCATTTGAAGCTGATTCAGCGGTACACGCGCCATCCGTTCGGCCAGCGCGACCGCGTGATCTTCGAGCTTGTCGTCAGGAACGACTTCGAGGATCAGTCCCATCCCTGCGGCTTCGGGCGCGGTAATCTCGTCGCCGGTGAGCAGATATCGCTTCGCGCGTTCGAGGCCCATTCTATACACCCACATCGAGGTGGTCGGCGTTCCCCATACGCGCGATGGGGGGTATCCGAACGAGGCCGATTCGCCGGCGACGATCATATCGGCGCAGAGCACCATGTCAGTGCCGCCCCCGATACACCATCCCTGCACCGCCGCGATCGTCGGTTTGCTCGCGTACCAGAGCTTCATGTAGACGGCGACGAACTGCGAGATCATCCGCAAATCGCCAATCGAATCCCAAACGCGCTTGCGTTTCTCCGCCGATTCCTCGGCCTGCGCCCGCGTCGACCAATCCAGTCCGTAGCCCGCGCAGAATGCGGGACCTTCGGCGCTGAGCAGGATTACGCGGACATCGCGGTCGGCATCCGCGGTGTCGATTGCCGCCGCGAGTTCGTCGCGCAGCTGCGGCGTGATTGTGTTGTACTCGGCAGCGCGGCACAGGATTATCCGGCGCACCCCGTTTTGTGTTTCGGTGCGTAGGGTGGGACTTGCCATGGCGGAGATTCCTCCGCCGCGGATATAGCACGGCGGACGCTAAATGATCTTGTTCAGCGGGTATTCGACGAGGCCGATCGCGCCGGCATCCAGCAGCCTGGGGAAAAGCTCACGCACCATCTGCTCGGAGATCACCGTTTCGACGGCGACCCATTCTTCGCCTTTGAGGGCGGCGGACGGATAAAGCTGCGAAATCGTCGGCGCCGTGATCGAGGGAAGGACAGCGATCACCTTTTCGAGATTCTTTTTCGCGACGTTGAGCTTGAGCCCGACACGATTCTCGGCATCCAGCGCCGCGCGCATCAGGACACCAATCTGGCGAATCTTCGATTGCCGCCACGAATCGACCCATGCGTCGCGATTCGCGACCAACACGGGGCTCGAAGTGAGCAGCTCTTCGACGACGCGCAGCTTGTTCGCGCGTAGAGACGACCCTGTTTCCGTCACTTCGACGATCGCATCGACGAGGCCGTCGGCGGCCTTCGCTTCCGTCGCGCCCCACGAGAATTCGACATCGACGTTAATCTTGCGCTGGCTGAACACACGACGCGTGAATGCGATCATCTCGGTTGCGATACGCTTGCCTTCCAGATCCTCCATCCGACGGATCGGCGAACTTTCGGGAACCACCAGAACCCATCGCGTAGGCTTCAGGGAGACCTTGGAGTAGATGAACTTTTCGACCTCGACGAGGTCGACGTCGTTTTCCACGATCCAGTCGCTTCCTGTGATGCCCGCATCGAGCACACCGTCGGCGATATAACGCGGCATCTCCTGCGGACGCATCATGCGCAGGCTGAGCGCAGAGTCGTCGACACTGGGGATATATGAGCGCCCATCGACAGAGATGCGCCATCCCGATTTGCGTAACAGCTCGATCGTTGTCTGTTCGAGCGAGCCCT
>DASPQU010000087.1:0-9843 GCA_035624805.1 Binataceae bacterium (SeqCode)
AGCTTTTCGATTTCGGCGCACGTCTCCTTCATCGGCTCGACAGTGCGCGCCGCGAGCATCACCTTCGCGCCCGCCTTCGCATACGCAAGCGCGATCTTCTTTCCGATTCCGTAACCGCCGCCGGTTATGATCGCGACGCGATCTTTAAGGTCACTCATAGCAATAGTCCTCGCCCGGTTTTCGAAAGCAGTGTCGCGAATCTAGCCGTATTTGTTGCGCACTTCCAACGCCAGGGCGATTCGCCGTCCGGCTTGTCTCGACTGCTTTACGGCCCGTATCATAGGTGCGTTTCGCGATGGCCGCCATAAAATCTCTATCCAGCCGCGCTCCGGAAAAACCCCGGATGAGCCTGCTCGATCTCCTCAAGCTCGGGACGATCGTGTTCCTGGCTGCGGTCTGCGGATGGGTGCTGTGGGTTCACGCCAATTGGTTTACCGATCCGACCACCGTCAAGGCGGCAGTCGTCGCGTGCGGAGTATGGGGACCGATCGCATACATGCTGCTTTACGCAGTCGGTCCGTCGGTCCTTGTGCCTGGAGCAGTGATGACGATCGCCGGCGGCCTCGCGTTCGGAACCGGATGGGGCTCGGTGTATTCGCTAATCGGCGCCGATATCGGAGCCGTGGTCGCGTTCGCGGCGGGGCGATGGCTGGGGCAGTCATTCGTCGAGCGCCTGATCGGCGCGCGATTCAGCGGAGTGCTTCAGAAGATCGCGCGCAATGGATTTCAGATAACGCTTTACCTGCGAATCGTTCCGATTATTCCGTATAACGCATTCAACCTGCTCGCGGGCGCCTCGCCGATCGCATTCAACGATTATTTCTGGGCGTCGATGATCGGCATGATCCCTGGAACGATCGCGTTCGCGTTCCTCGGCGACGCGCTGTGGCATCCGATGTCGCCCAGATTCTTCCTGGCGCTCCTGCTGATAGGCGTCAGCCTGGGATGCGGCGAGATATGGCGGCGATGGTCGGCGGTCAAAATCGAATAGCCGCCTCTTAATCGAAAAAGAAACGGGGCGCTGATTTATCGGCGCCCCGTCTTTTTTTGCAATCGAGTAACAGAATCAGGTTCCGGATTCCCAACTCTCAAGGTATCTCTTCTGATCTTCGGTCAGCGCGTCGATCTTGATCGACATCGCCGCCAGCTTGACCTTCGCGACATCCTCTTCGATCTTCTGCGGAACCGTATGGACCCGGATCGCGAGAGGAACCGTCGTGACCCATTCGGATGCGAGCGCCTGGGTCGCGAAGCTCATATCCATGACCTGCGCGGGGTGTCCCTCGGCGCAGGCGAGATTCACCAAACGGCCCTGTCCGAGCACGAACAGACGCTTGCCGCCGATATGGTACGCGTCGACGTGGTTGGTCACGTTTTGTTCGACTTTGCTCGCGGTGTCGTTGAGATAGGCCATGTCGATTTCGACATCGAAATGACCCGAGTTGCACAGGATCGCGCCGTCCTTCATCAGGCGGAAATGCTTGGGCGCCAGCACGTGCTTGTCGCCCGTGGCGCTGACGAAGATATCGCCGATCGGCGCAGCGTCGACCATCGGCATCACGCGAAAACCGTCCATCGCGGCTTCCAGTGCGCGAACCGGATCGACCTCGGTCACGATAACGTCCGCGCCGAGTCCGCGCGCGCGCGATGCGATACCGCGCCCGCACCATCCGTAGCCCGCGACGACGACGACCGATCCCGCGATCAGAACGCCTGAGGCGCGAATGATACCGTCGAGCGTCGATTGTCCCGTGCCGTAGCGATTGTCGAACAGATGCTTTGTCTGCGCATCGTTCACGGCGACGACCGGAATCAGCAGCGCGTTATCTTTTTCCATCGCGCGCAGCCGGATGACTCCCGTGGTGGTCTCTTCCATGCTCGCGCGAACGTTCTTGGCGCGATCGCGATATTCGGTATGGAGCAGGCTGACGAGATCTGCGCCGTCATCCATGGTGACCGTCGGGCGATGCTCGAGCACGGCGCGCAGATGGCTGTAATAGGTGTCGCGATCCTCGTCGTGAATCGCGTAGGTCGGGATGCCGTATTCCTTGACGAGCGCGGCTGCCACATCGTCCTGCGTCGAGAGAGGATTCGAGGCGCACGCGACGACTTCAGCGCCGCCCGCCTTGAGCGCGCGCAGAAGGTTCGCGGTTTCGCACGTGATATGGAGGCACGCGCCGAGGCGATGGCCTTTGAGCGGTTTCTCTTTGTCAAAACGTTCGCGAATCGCGCGCAAAACGGGCATCTGCCCGTCGGCCCATTCGATTCGCTTGCGGCCTTTCGCGGCAAGCCCGGCGTCACGAATGTCGAACTCGGGTACGCGCGATGAGATGCGCGCCTTGGGTGCGGTTTTGCGCTTGGATGCCGTCTTTTCCACGATCTTCATGACTCCGAATTACGGGTTGCGGGCCGATATTTAGCGGCCGTGAATTCCGAACGCGCTGCGCAGCGTTTCCGCCATGTTGATTTCCTCCCACGGGAAGAATCCGTCGACGGCTTTGCGCCCGAAATGGCCGTAGGCCGCAGTGCGCTGGTAGATGGGACGCTTCAGCCGCAGCGTCTTGATAATTCCGGCAGGCCTGAAATCGAACAGTTCGCGAACAGTGGATTCGAGCTTCTTCTCGGGCACGACGCCCGTGTCGAATGTGTCGATCAGGATCGAAACCGGCTCGGCGACGCCGATCGCATACGCGACCTGGATTTCACACTTCTTCGCGAGTCCCGCTGCGACGACGTTCTTCGCGACGTGGCGCGCCATGTAGCACGCGGAGCGATCGACCTTCGAGGGGTCTTTGCCTGAGAACGCGCCGCCGCCATGACGACCGTAGCCGCCGTAGGTGTCGACGATGATCTTGCGTCCGGTCAGGCCGCAATCGCCATGCGGTCCGCCGATAACGAAGCTCCCGGTCGGATTTACGTGATAAACGGTCGAGCGATTCAGATACTGCTCGGGGATGGTCTTCTTGATCAGTTCTTCGATGATCACTTCGCGGATCGTAGAATGGCCGACCTCCGGCTTGTGCTGCGTCGAGATAACGACCGCAGTCACCTCGACCGGCCTGCCGTCGGCATAGCGAACTGTAACCTGGCTCTTGCCGTCAGGACGCAGAAAATCGAGCTTCTGCTCTTTGCGCATCCTGGAAAGGTTTTCCATCAGCTCGTGCGCGAGCGCGATCGGAAGCGGCATACATTCCGGCGTTTCATCACACGCGAAGCCGAACATCAGGCCCTGATCGCCTGCGCCCTGCTCCTTATGGAGTCCCTCGCCCTCGGTAACGCCCTGCGAAATATCCGGAGACTGCGGCTCGATAGCGACCAGCACGGCGCAGTTGTTGGAGTCGAAGCCGACTTCAGGGCAGTCGTAGCCGATTTCCAAACCGACGCGGCGCGCGATAGCGGCGAAGTCCGGACGGGCGCGGCTGGTGATCTCGCCGGCGAGAACCATAAGCCCCGTCTTGGCGAGCGTTTCGAGCGCGACGCGCGAATTGGGGTCCTCGGCGATCAGCGCGTCGAGGACGCCGTCAGAGATCTGATCGCACATCTTGTCGGGATGGCCTTCGGAGACCGATTCCGAGGTGAATAGAAAATCCTTAAGCGGCATTGGAGCAGGCTCCTTGATAGTCGATGGAAAGCGGAAATCCGGGTTGCGCCGCAACGTCCGAACAGGTGCGTGCGACAAACGTTTCGGTAATGTTACGGCTCTCGATAACAGTCACTGCGCGATGGAACGGGCGCGGCGAGTCGAGCCGTATCCCGAAAACGCGAAAATTCAGCGATTCGGATTGGTATAACTGACCCCTCGGTCGGGGTCAAGTTGGGTCCGGGACAAACAGTGTTCGCGCTCCATCGGCGCTTTTGCGGTGGACATCGCGTCTTAACGCGCACTAACGTTTGCCCTCTGGAGGACAAATCCATGGCCACCGCTGTCACCTGCATTGGATTGCTTGCGCTCTTGCTGTTCGGGTTGGGTCTGTATGTCTCCATCACGCGAGGGCGCGTCGACAAGGTCGGCACGGTCCCGGACGATCCGACGGATCCGCTGTTCAAGGCAGTTCGCGCTCACGGCAACACCGCCGAGTACATCGCGATGCTGGGGGTGCTGATGCTCTATCTGGGCGAGCGCTCGCCCGCATCGTGGGTGCTATGGACGATGATTATTGTCACGGTTTGCCGATATCTGATTGTCGTCGGGATTCTGATTTCGCCGACGCTCGACAAACCTCATCCTGTCCGATTCGTAGGAGCATTAGGAACATATGTCGGGGGAACGTTGCTCGCTGTCGCTGCGCTGCTGACGTTGGGCTGAGAGCGCAACTGCACCCTCACCCGCGCGTCACAGCGATTGCAAGAAAAAAGCAATCGCCGCGCCGCTTGCCCTCTCCCTGATCCGGGAGAGGGGTAAAGAAGAGAGCGGGTCACGCGATCCGGCGACAATCGGAGCGCGCGAAAATCTGTGAAAATCATTCCTCGCCGAATTTGTCGTTAAACAGCGCCGTAATTGCTTTGAGCGCGTCGTCGGCGTCGGAGCCTTCTGCTTTGACCTTGAGCTTCGATCCGATTCCCGCGCCCAACATCATCAATCCTGTGACGCTGCGGGCGCTGACGCGCTCCTTGCCGCGACTGACAGTGATTGTCGAGGAGAATTTCGCCGCAGCCTGCGCAAGTGTCGATGCGGCTCGGAGATGAAGTCCGAGCTTGTTTTGAACCTCAACCGTCCCCTCCGCCACGCTCATCGTTCCAAGGTTAGAATCAAAGTGCTCGCAGGTAAACTATCGAGAGTGACCTTTCGGTTAATCTGCTCCGTTACGATGGGGCTGCGGGCGAGTCTCGCCTTCGGTCGGCGCGGCGATTGCTTCGGTCATCGCCTGACGGATTCGCGCCTCGACATCGCGATCGTGGGTAGTTCCATACGCCGCGCGCCATTTGCGCAGCGGGATCACCGCCTTGGCCATGTCGCGATGGCCGCCAGCGCTGCCGATCGCGCCGAAGGCATGCTTCACCGCCTCGCCCGCGCTGCGCGTCATCCCATGATTGCGCACCGCGATCGCGAGACTTCCGTTGAGTTTTCCCGCGACCGCCACCCATTCGACATTTTCGAATTGCAGGCAAAAGTCCGCCATTTGAACGATCAAATCGTCTCGTTCGACCGAGCCCAGGTTCAGCGCGATGAGACCATCCTTCGCCTGCATCCGGCCCATCGCGCGCGCCAGAACTTTCGCGAAACTTAGAGGAAGCTCGCCGCGATCGATCTGTCGCAGCATCGAGTAGTTTGCGAGCGGATATAGAAACGTGAACGCCTGGATGTCGTCTTCTGACGCGCGTCGCGAGAGCATCACCGTGTCGCTGCGGATGCCGTACAGCAGCGCGGTCGCGAGCCGCTCGCTGACGCGCTCATCCGCGCACTGGAGATATTCGGTCATGATCGTGGCGGTCGAGCCGTATCGCGTACGGATATCTTTGAACGGCGCTTCGTAATCCGCGTATCCGGGGTGATGGTCGATCACGATATCGGCGCGCGGCAGCTTGTCGCCGAAAAACGGCGGCTGCACGTCCACTATCGCGATTTTGTCGAACGTAGCGAGCTCCTCAGTCGATGCAGGTAGAACCTCGATCTCCAGCAGATGGACCATCGTCCGGTTCTCCGGACGCGTCACCGGCGTGAAGCTGAACAGCGGAGTCGTCAGCTTGTTACGACCCAGCAGCGCGCGCAGCGCCATCGCGCTCGCCATCGCGTCGGGATCGGGATCATTCTGAAGCACAATCGCGATACGGTCGTCTTCGCCGACCATCGCGCGCAAGTCCTTAATCTTTTGTTTTGTGAGTTCCTTGTCCATTCACAGGAAACGAAGGTTACGCTCGAAGGCGTTCGACGATTCGGCTTAGAATCGCGCGATTGATTCGGAACTGAGCGCGCGTCGAAATGCGGCGACGCGAGGCGACGATTTATGGGAACGGCGGCGAGCTGGTTTCATCGATACAAGGTGATAGGCACGGGTTTAATGGTATAAAATCTTAGCGCGTTATGCATCAGGAGCCGACAGGAGACGGATCGCATCAGTGCGTGATATGCCGGCGGCCCGCGGGCGAATGGTTTTTGAAGCTCGCCATCGAGGATCGCTCCGGCTTCAGGCAGGAGGCCTTTATCTGCGCAAATTGCGGGGTTAAGCTGCGGCTCGCCTCCGAAAAGACACGCGATCTGCAAATCGATCCGTGGTTTCATCAGGCGATCGCGCGCGTCTTGCGCGGTCAAAACGAAAGCGAAGGATAACTCTGGCAAGATGGCGGAAGGTGCACACGGACAGCCTGCATTCGATCGATGGCCCAACGAAGAGGCGGCGCGCATAGCGGAGCGCGTCGCGAATTACCCTCCCGATCATCCCGTCATATTTGAAAGCGGTTTCGGTCCCTCCGGACTTCCCCATCTCGGCACAATGTGCGAGGTGCTGCGTCCGTCCTACGTGCGCCGCGCGTTCGAGCTTCTCGGGACGCATCGCCCGACCCGGCTAATCGTTTTCATCGACGACATGGACGGCCTGCGCAAGGTGCCCGAGAACGTACCGAATCGCGAGGCTGTGCAGGCCCATCTCGGAAAACCGGTATCGAGGATTCCCGATCCGTTTGGCGATTGTCATCCGAGTTTCTCGGAGCACATGGTCGGCCTGCTCTATCGATTTCTCGCTCCCGTCGAAGTCGAATACGAACTCCTGAAATCGAGCGAGATGTACGCGGGCGGGCAGTTTGACGAGGCGCTCAGGCTAATCGTTCGCAAGCACGAGGAGATCATCAAGATCGTTGCGCCGACACTGCGCGAGGAGAATCGCACGGGATGGTCTCCCATCATGCCGGTGTGCCCGAATTGCGCGCAGGTCAATTCGACGCTCGTACTCGCGTACCATCCGGATGACGCGAGCGTCGAGTTTTCGTGCGAGCGGAAATTCGGCGGCGCTCATCCATGCGGTTTTCGCGGCGCGCGCAGCGTGCTCGGCGGCAACGCCAAGGTCCAATGGAAAGTCGACTGGGCGCTCAGATGGTTCGTGCTCAAGGTCGATTACGAGCTCTACGGAAAGGATCTGATCGATTCCGCGAGGCTGTCAGGACAAATCCTGCGCGTGCTGGGAGGCAAACCCCCGCTCGGATTCCCGTTCGAGCTGTTTCTCGACGAGGAAGGGCACAAGGTTTCGAAATCGGTGGGGCGCGGGGTCACCGTGGATCAATGGACGCGCTACGCGCCAATCGAGGTGCTCAAATATTTTCTCCTGCTCAATCCGCGTCGCGCGCGCAAATTGTTTCTGGAGGCGATCGGACAATACATCGACGACTACCTCGATGCGCTCAGGGCCTATGCGAACTCGCAATCGGAGGACGTGCGCCTGAGCTCGCCGATCGCATTCGTGCTCCAGAGCACGAGCGCGCGCCGCTTCGATTCCGACCTTACGTTCGCGATGATGATGAACCTGGTCTCCGCCCTTGGGACATCGGATCGCACGCTCATCTGGAATTATCTGACGGGCTACGACGCGCGCATCACGAGCAATCCCGACACGGAGAGGATGGCCCGCACACTGATGGAGTGCGCGCTCAACGTGTACGCGGATTTCGTCGAGCCGACCAAGAAACGTTATGTGCCGGTTGACGGCGAGCGTCCGCAGCTCAGCGCGCTCGTCGATTTCCTGGCCGGAAATCCGAACGCGCCGGCCGAGGAGATCGAAAAGAAAATTTACGATCTTGGACGCGAGAACTACGACAAGCCAGGAAAGATTTTCCCGCTGCTCTATCGGGTGATTCTCGGACAGGAGCGCGGACCGCGCCTGGGCGCGTTTATCCGCCTCGCCACGCCCGAGCGCGTCGCGAAAATCGTAAGCGCCGCGCTCTAGGCGGGACTCCACGTTCCCGGCCAAGAGGAAACCGAGAACCGCTCCGCGCTAGACGGCTCGGGACTGGCTTGCCCGTGGAGTAAGAATCGCAAGCACGACGGCCACGACTATCAAAGCCGGAACGTCCCCAAGAAGATGTCCGTGATTTTCGGGTCCCTCGAATGATTGAACCGCCATGATCACGCCGTGGACGATGCTCGACCATACGGTGAACCAGATCAGGCTCAGATGTTTCAGAGGATCGCGCGCAGCCATGATCAGGAATACGCCGAGCGTCGCGTAGATACCGACGATCATCAGAGGATAGTCGGAGTGACCCGTATGCCATGCCCATCCGGAGGGCCAGACGATCATCAACGGGTAAACTCCGGCAAGGAAAACCACCCCGACGAGAATCAGCGCGATGCGCAAGTACTTGAGACCTTCGTTGTCAGCCATACCTTTTCCTCCTTGGGCTGGCGACATGCCGAGACCTGCAAGAGCTAAACGAACTGAGCGAAAACGGAGTCGGCCAATTCTATACCGCGATCGGTAAGGCGTATGCGACCTGCTTCGGCATGCAGCAATCCGCCTTCGAACATCGCCTGCGCGCGATCGCCGAAAACGTCGTCGAAGGTACGGCCGAATCGCGATCGGAAATCCTCTAGCGCAAAACCGGAGCGCAATCTCAGATTCAGGAACACGAACTCGCCCATCGCCTGAGCGACGTCGAGTCTCTCCGAACCCACTTCCGCCGTTTGTGCGGCGGACACCTGCTCCAGATAACGGAGCGGATTCCGCTCGTTCCACCATCGACGCCCACCGCTCGCCTCGCGCGCGAAACTATGCGCGCCCGCGCCTATTCCGAGCCAGGTTTCGTCGCGCCAGTAGGTCAGGTTGTGCCGCGACTCGCATCCGGGGCGCGCATAGTTGGAAATTTCGTACATCGCGTAGCCGCGACGCGGCAGTTCCTCGCGCACCGCCGCATACATGTTCGCCTGCTCGTCGCCTGACGCCTGCCGGATCGCGCCTCGACGCAAATCCGCGAAAAAGGCGGTGCCTTCTTCGAACGTCAGGTTGTAGGCGGAGATGTGATCGGGATCGAGGGCGGCGGCCTCTCCAATGTCGGTCATCACATCGCGCATGGTCTGGCCGGGAACGGCGAAAATCAGATCGAGATTGAGATGCTCAAAGCCTGCGCGATGGGCCAGTCGCGCCGCGACTCTCGTGTCTTCCGCTCTGTGTATTCGTCCGAGAAAAGCGAGCGTTGCGTCATTGAACGATTGCGCACCGAAGCTGATTCGATTTACGCCCGCCGCGCGCATCCCCGCAAGTTTCGCTTCGTCAACGGTGCCGGGATTCGCTTCCAGCGTGACTTCCGCATTCGGTTCGATTCCAAACAGACGATGCGCCGTTTCGATCACGCGTCCAATTGATTCGGGACGAAACAACGACGGGGTGCCGCCGCCGAAAAAGATCGTGCGGACGAGGTCCCCCTTGTACGGAGACTCCTGCGCTCGATGCGTAAGCTCGCGGGTGAGCGCGTTCACATAGGCATCTTCAGGCCATGCGGAAGCGGCGTAGGAATTGAAGTCGCAGTAAGGGCATTTCGAGTGGCACCAGGGGATATGAACGTACAGCGAAAAACTCATCCGTCCGTTCAGCGTCCTTTGAACTCGGGCGTGCGCTTGCTCAGGAACGCATCGACGCCCTCTGCCAGGTCTTCGCTGGTCGATACCAGCGCGACCATCTCGCGCAGATGCGCCAGCGCGCTCGTGTAATCCATCCCGGCGATGCCGTAGATGGCGCTTTTGCCCAGGTCCAGGATGAGAGGGCTGAACCCTGCGAGACGCCGCGCGAGCCGCTGCACCTCAGAATCGAGCTGCGCGAGCGCAACGACGCGCGTCACCAATCCAAGCTCCGATGCGCGCTGAGCGTTGATTCTCTCTCCGCCCAAAGCCAATTCGACGGCGGCGCGAGGACCGCATAG